>CAZIEL010000007.1:0-16274 GCA_964538165.1 uncultured archaeon
CAGTCGCCATGCTTAGTTTTAGGTTTTTTGTGTTATTTAAGGTTTGCTTATGATTTTTAGAACAGTTTTATATTCTTTCGCAGCATATTTATTTTGGTGTTTTTTAGTGGGTTTATTAAGAAATCCTTTTAGAAAAAAAGTTGTTCCAAAAGGTGTTATTTTGGGTGCGAGTTCTCAAGTGCGGGGCAGAAGGGTTAAAGATCGAAGAGAGGGGGAGATAAACACACCTCAATTTATTTTAAAGGGGGTTCTGTTGTTAATCGCGAATTTGTTTTTGATAATGGTAAGATAATTAAATGGGGAAAGGATCGAAGACCACTAGGTAAGCACTAATTAATAACCATTTTTGTGGATTTATTTCTTTTATATTTTTTCTTTTATTTCTTTTAGTGCTTTTTCTAAGAATGCGTTAATTGGCAGTACTTCTTGCTTTCCGTCTCTTGTTCTTATTGCTACGCTCTTTGCTTCTTTTTCTTTTGCTCCTACCACTAGAATGTAGGGGATTTTTTCTTTTTGTGCATCCCTTATTCTTGATCCGAGTGTTTCGTTTCTATCATCAAGTTTTACTCTTATTTCGGATTCCATTAAAGTTTCTTTTATTTCTTTTCCATACTCCGCAAAGTTTTCGGATATTGGAATAATTCTTACTTGTTCTGGAGATAGCCATAAAGGAAATGCTCCTCCGAAGTGCTCAATTATTATTCCAGTGAATCTTTCAAAAGACCCAAATGGGGCTCTATGAATCATGATTGGTTTATGTTTTTGCCCATCTGTTCCAACATATTCTAAATTAAATCTTTCTGGAAGATTGTAGTCTAGTTGAATTGTCCCTGTTTGCCATTCTCTTCCTAGCGCATCTTTAACCACAATATCTGCTTTTGGCCCATAAAATGCTGCGTCCCCTGGATTTACTTCAAATTCTATTCCTCGTTCTTTTAGTACTTCTATTACTTCGTTTGTTGCTTTTTCCCAATTTTCTGGAGATCCAACATATTTTGTTCCTTGTGGGTCTCTTGAACCTACTCTTACTCTAAAGTTTGTTAGTTTTAGTATTCCCATTATTTTCATTACTAAATCAAACACTCCGCTGAACTCTGATTTTACTTGTTCAGGTGTGCAGAATATGTGTGCGTCATCTTGAGTAAATCCTCTTACTCTTAGTAATCCTGATAATTCACCCGATTTTTCATATCTGTATACTGTTCCCATTTCACTTAATCTTACTGGGAGGTCCCTGTAACTATGTTGTGAGTTCATATAATATTGAATGTGGAAGGGGCAGTTCATTGGTTTTAGTAAATATTCTTCTTCTTCAATTTTTATTGGGGCGTACATCATTTCTCTGTAATTATCGTAGTGTCCACTTGTCTTGAATAAATCTAGTTTTCCAATGTGTGGGGTGATTACAAAAGAGTAACCTCTTTTCATTTGTTCTTTTACTAGTAATTCTTGTAATTGCATTCGTAAGAGTGTTCCGTTTGGGCACCAAATTGGGAGTCCTCTTCCTACCGCGTCACTAATTAAATATAGATCAAGTTCTTTTCCCAGTTTTACGTTAGAGTTTTCTTCAGCTTTTTTTCTTGTCTGAAGCCAATCATCAAGTTCTTTTTGTGTTTTGAAAGATATTCCATATACTCTTTGAAGTTGTTTGTTTTTTTCGTTTCCTTTCCAATAGGCTGCGCTTGTTTTTAGTAATTTTATTACGCCTATTTCGCTTGTTGAATCTAAGTGTGGGCCTTTACACATGTCAACAAAGTTTCCGTTTGTGTAAATACTAATTTTTGTTTCTCCCGCGGCAGCAAGATCATTAATCATTTCAGCTTTGTATGGATTGTCTTTAAACATTTTTAGTGCTTCTTCAACACTTACTTCGCTTTTAGTCATTTTTTCTTTTCTTGCTAGTATTTCTTTCATTTTTGATTCGATTTTTTCTATATCTTTTGCATCAACATTTTTTTCTAGTTCGAAGTCATAATGAAATCCAGTTTCTATTGCGGGTCCAATTGCAATTTTTGCTTTGGGGTATAGTTCCGTTAGGGCGTTTGCAAATACGTGTGCGCTTGTGTGCCAAAATTTTTTATAGTATTCTTTTTCTGTGTTAGCCATAATTAACATCCCCTTAATGAAGTCCTATTTAGTAGACTTTTTAAATAATTGAGCTTAGTTAGTTTCGCCACTAGAATTAGGTTAAGAAGTAGTTCATTGACTAGTGACAAATACTTTCATACCAAATATGCTTTGGTTATGGTATTTAAAGAGTTTTTTACTTTTGATGTAATTTTTTGAATAGGTAAAGTTGTTGTTATGGTTTTGCTCTTAAGCATTTTTCTTTTGGGCAAAGACTTAGATATTCTTTGCAAAATGCTTTTCCGCCTTGTTCTTTGTAGTGTCGGCATCTTTGCCAAGCTGGTGCACAATAACTTTTTTGTTCTTTGTTTTTTGTAGAATCTATTCTTGGTTGTATTGAAATATCATCATCCCCAATTATTTTTGCAGGTTCTTTTGTTTGTTCTCTTATTTCATCAAGCATTTGTTGTTGTATGGGTTCGAACTTATTTTCTTCTTCTAAATTATAGGTTCTTTCTTTAAAATTTCTGGGGTAAAGCATTCTTTCAATATCCGTACCGCTTGGAGTGTAAGTGGCTTGTCTTTGTGCCATTTGGGATCCTGCTTTTGGTCTTGGCATTTTTTGTATATCTGTGCTTTGTCCCATTGCAATCATTTTTGCATTCATTTTTCTTGAGTCTTCAACTATTGATTGGAAAGCCACTTTTTCACCTTTTCAATTTTTTTTGTAAAAATCATTTTCGTGCTCTTTTACAACTTTGTTTTGCGCACAAAGAGTGATATTCTGAACAAAAATCTCGTCCTGAAGAATTTTTTCTGTGTTTACATTCTTCCCAACTTACTCCCCCGATTGTTTGAGAGTTGCTGCTTGATTCTGAAGCGATTCCTCTAATTATGCTTCCGTGTCTTGGATCGCTGTTCATTCTTGTGCCAAATGTTTTTTGTTGGGGAACATATCCTTTGATTTCTGAATCTTTATAAGAAATATCTTGTCGCTTTGGTGCTTCTTTTGGTTCGTCCATTATTGCATCAGAAATATCATTTTGTTCAACTTTTGGAGAACTTTTTTGAACAAGGGTATTTTTTCTAGCTTCTCTAGCAAAGTCACTAAATCCCATTTTTATTACCTTCAACTATTGAATAGCGCACTTAAATATAAAGCTTTTGATGTGGAAAAAACTTTTCAAAGTGAACTTGTTTTTGTTCTCCAAAACACAATTTTATTAATTTGGAGAGTGTTAGTATGTTAAAGTATTATTATTTTGTTGTGTTAGAATGATTTCTCCGGATCTTTGTATTAAATGTAAAGGAAAATTGCTTTGTGGTTTAACAAAATGTCCAATTTTGGAAAAGCAACACAACAGTACCAGAATTGTTTCTTCAATGGTCGGCACTAATTTTGTTGGGGCTTCTCCCCCCGGTTTTTTTGTATCGTGGCAAAATTATCCAAAAGTTGCAGTGGCTCCTCTTTCTGCTCTTCCAAGTGAAGTGACTGAACTTAGTGATTTGCCTGAAAAGTGGTATGGTTTATCGCAAGAAAAAATTATTTCTTTTAGAGAGTCTCTTCTTCGTTCTTACAAAACAATGCCTGTTTCACTTGCAAGTGAACCAAATTATGAGTTAATGAATTTTCAAGAAGTTGCAATGAGTTCAAATTTGTTTGAGATGGAAGTTAATCTTTTAGAAAAACCAAGAGCTGAATCTTCTTTTGATTCTTTTTCTGCTCCGCTTGGTCCGAGTGCAAAACTAGATAAGCTTCAAATAATTGATAACCCAAAAATTCCAAAAGAAATTGATTATTATACTTCAGATACTGATGCAAAAGCAAACACGGCTTTAATTGATTTGTTTAATAAAGGATTTCCTGTTTCAACACTAGCAAAAGTTCTTTCAAGTGGTGCATTTGGGGTAAAAAAAAATAGAAAACTTGTTCCTACTCGATGGAGTATTACTGCAGTTGATAGTAATGTTTCAAAATATTTTATTGAAGAAAAAATCGTTCAAAATAAAGTTCTTGATAATTTTGAGTTGTTTCACTCAAAATATTTAGATAATGATTTTTGGGTATTACTTTTACCTTATCCTTGGAGTTTTGAACAAATTGAAGTTTGGCTTCCGGGGGGAATTTGGACAAAAGAAGCAACAACTTTTAACATTTTAGCTGATTTTGAATTAAATTCTGGACTTAAAGGATACCCTCAAGAAACTGAGGGAGCATATTTTGCTTCAAGAATTGCTGTTACGGAATATTTGGTTGAGAATAAGTTGAATGCTGCAGCAATTATTTTTAGAGAAGTTGGGAAAGACTATGCAGTTCCTCTTGGAGTTTGGCAAATTAGGGAAAATGTTAGGGCTGCGTTAAAAGAAAAGCCGCTTGAATTTACTAATTTTGATTTAGCTCTTGATTTTCTCTCAAAAAAGTTAATTGTTCCAATTGATCAGTACAAAAAAAAATCCGCTCTAATTCAACACTTTAAGTCTCAAACAAGAATAAGTCAATGGTTTTAATTTTTTTTTATTTAATAAAAACTATTTTTATTCTTGATTTGGGGTTTCTTTTGGAGGTCTTTCGGGAACATTTATTTTTGACAACCATTCAAGTAATTTTTCTCTTTCTTCCTCGTTTTTTATTTGGTTGAGTATATATTCTCTTATGCTTGATTTACTTCTCAATTTTGGCTCGATAAGTATTGGAATTTTTCCTGCAAACGAAATGTTGGTTGCATTCTCAATTCCAGGTCTTATTCCTAAAGATTGCATTCTTTCAATAACTTTTCTAATCTTTGGATAATTTTTGTTAAACACTCTTTTGCATTTGCTGTATTCTTCAGAATCAAATGCATATTGGGTGCTTTTGTCTTTTGTAAATATTTGCATATACTCTTCTAGTTCTTTGTGCAAAGGAATTAGTTGCATATGAAGTTCATATTCTCTTCCATTCCACCTAACCGCTTTTGCAGGAATAGTGTGTTTTGGAAAAAGGGTATTAATTATTTTGAGTTCATAAAATGCGCTTAGTGCTGCTGCTTTTGCTTCTTTTGCGGTTCTTTCTCGATAGACTCTAACTATTTCGCCTTTATCTCTAAAAAAAATGGATGGGTATCTTCGAGTCTTTAAGTAAACTCTTGCAAAAAAACCTTTTGCGAAAGGAACAGTATTTTTGTATAATGTGGTTACTTTCTTTTTTTCTATTTGCCGTTTTCTCGTTGGGGACATTTTTTTCACCAGATTTTTTTGTTTATTCTTGTAATTTTATTCATTTAGTGGATCTAGTTTTTGTCTTTCCTTTTCTACTGTTGCCCAATTGGATTGAATTGCCCAATCTAAATAAGCTAAAAAACGAAGTGATTTTTCTTTGTCCTTTGTTGCTTTTAATACTTCAATTCCAATTAGGGCGCGTACTTGTCTTGCTTTTTGGTGGTCTCCTGCCACGGTTGCTTTTGCCATTAAGTGGGCTAGTTTGTTTATTGCTTCTTTTTGTGGTTTTTGAATTATTCTAAATTCTTTAATTGCTTTGTCAATAGTTTCTTGTACAATCATTTTGTAAGCATCATTTTGCGCTTTTATTTCTGTTTGTTTTACAACTTCTTCTTTTATTCTTGTGCCTCTTCTAAAACTTAAGTTTACTGCCCATTGGGATTGAGGAATTGTATCATAAATATTTTCCCAAGCCATCCCCCACTTAATTGCTCTTCTATTTGATTTTTGTGCAACTTTTTTTGCTTTTTGTTTTGAGAGAATTAATTTCTTTGAACTATGCATGTGCATCACTTCTGTCAAATTCTATTCTAGTAACATTGTGTTGGCCATTAATTGTCTTTCTTTGTCTTTCAGAAACAAAATAACCATTTTTTGTGTTGGGAACTACCCTTATTTGTATTCCTATTTTTTCAAGAGCTTGTTTGATTTTACTAATCATTTCTTTGGCATTTTTAGCTTTATCTTCAGAAGGAGAGTAACCAGTTTTTCTAATTTCTCTTTTTACTTCGTCAAGAACTAATTGAGTAAACTTTTCGCTCTCTTTTTCATATCTTCTTGAGATTGCGTTTTGTTCTTTTTGTTTTTCTAGAAGTTGTCTGACTAATTCATTATTTTTTTCGACTAATTGTTTGTGTTCAAGACTATTTGGTTGTGCTTTTTTTAAAGCGTTTTGAATTCGTGCTAGTTTATCAGATATTTTTTTTTCTTCTTCTTTAGCTTTTCTATACTCAAGGGTTACTTTTCTTATTTCTAAGTGGTTAATTCGATTTGTTATCATTGAAAGTATTTGTGAAGCTTTTTGTGTTTTTCTAATAAAAAAATATCCTGCAACTCTTGTTGAATCTAGTTTGTCAAGCGAAATTACCACACTTGTTCGCAAATTTTTTGACATTATTAAGTTCGCAATATCTTGTGTGCTTGGGCAAATGTTGTGAGAGGGAGTAATTTTTGTTTGATCTATTTGGGAAAGTTTTTCTCCAAATACTTGTTTAAGTAGTCGTTCTTCTGTTGTTTCTCTTGCTAATCTTTGTAGTTGTGTTTCTGCAGAATTAACTGGGTGTGTGTGAAGCCCCATCTTTTCGGCAACTCTGTTTCTTCTGGAATATACACTACTCGAGTAAGATGTTTTTGTTGCCTCTGCAGGTAAAAATAAAGGGGCTTTTCTAAATGAAATTTCAAAACTTCCTGGGTTGCGACCCTTTGCTTTTATTGCAGCTAACTTTTTTTCTATTTTTTGTGTAGCAGTTATTCCACTTCCTTTTGTTCGGATTGGCGCTTCGTAAAAGTATCTTGGGGCCATAATGAATTACTGTTCTTTTGGTTAATAATAGTTTTTAGAGAATTTTTTGAAGTATTTTCTTTAGTTCTTCATATTCTTCGGCTTTTAGCATACTTGTTTCTTGTTTTTTTAGAGCGTCACAAGCTCGAAATAGTATTCCAATGTTTGCTTCTTTTAACATTTTTACATCATTAAAAGAATCTCCTATTGCGATAACTTCAAATCCTGCATTTTTGAATCGTTTTATTTGTTCAACTTTTCCATCCGCTTCTCTTAATTTATAATCAATAATGTTTCCTTCTTTGTCAATGACAAGCGAATTTGCAAACATAAATGGGTATCCGATTTGTGCTACAAGAGGAGTAATATAATCGTAATATGAACCAGTCAATATGCAGGGTTGTGCAATTGTTTTTACCCAATCCATAAATTCTTTTGCACCACTAAGTGGCTTCATTTCAGCAACAATTTTGTGCACATCAGTTATTTTTAGATTATTTTCTTTTAGTGTGCTTATTCTCATTTTCATTAATTTATCATAATCCGGTTCATCACGTGTTGTTAACATTAGTTTGGGAATATTTGTTGCACAAGAAAACTCTTCCCAAAATTCAGGCACAAGCACTCCTTCAAGATCAAAGCAAATTATTTTCATCCTTATCCCTCTTGAAGTATCCTTAAATTGTATTTGTAGATTCTATTGACTTGTTCAATAAAAGTGTGAGTATTCCCTTTTCCAAATAGTTTTGATAATCTTTCAATGGCCTCTTCTCTTTCTATACTTTGTGGAATACTTGTAAATAGTTGATTAATTGCTAAGTGAGCTTCTTTTCTTTTTTTCTCATCAAACAATTTTAGTTTATCCAAACTTTTTCCAACTGCTGCTTGCAATACTTTTCTCCTTACTTTTGTTATTTGAAGTATTTCTTGTTCTTCTATTGGCATCACGGGTCTTGATTTGAGGGCTTTCCAACCAGTTTCTCTTTCTGATGTTTGGAGTATTTTTCTAAGTTTTGAACTTTTAAGGTGAGGAACAACTGTGTCTCTTTTTCTTATTCTTCGTGGGGTTTTTTTCATTTTCTCACTTTTTTGTTTGGGGCAATATTTTTCTTCTTTGTTTTTCTTGTTGCATTATTGTTTCCATATTTAAATTATATACGCGTAAAACCTCTTCAGTAAAATCAAATATTTTTTTTGGTGAACCAAATTCTTCGGTTAGTATTTGTCTTGCTTTTTGTGATTGTTCTCTTGTTGCATTATCATTGTATGATTGTTGTATTGCCCACTGTAATCTTGCTCTTCTTTTTTTATCGCGTATTCCAAGATTTGTCAAAACAATGCTTGTGCTTTTTTGAGCAAGCCTGGCTAGATTTTTTGTGCCTTGCATTTCTTCTTGTGCTTCAATTGACATTACTGGTCTTGATTTGAGGGCTTTCCAACCAGTTTGTCTTTTGGATTTGTCCCTCATTTTTTTAAGTATTGAATTTGTTAATAGAGGGCTTTTTGGTTTCACAAAAATCACTTTTTGTATTTCATATATTGTGCTAGTAGTGCTTCTAGTTGTATTCTTTCGTTTGCCCCTTCAACTATTCTAAAATCGTATTCTCCAATAGTATCAACGAGTGCAATTTTGTCTTTGTCTGGTAATTCTTTTTCATCAAGATTCATTGTTTCTCTATACATTTGTACAAGTACATCTTCTCCACTCATTCCTTGTTCATACATTAATTCTTCAAGTTTTTTTCTTGCTTCAAGGAACTTTCCTTTTAATGCAAAAATAATCATTTCTTGTACTTGTTCGGGTCTTGCTCTACTTGATACACTATAAACAGAATCTTCAGTAATTTTTTTGTCGAGTGTTGAGGCAGCTTGTAAGATGTTTATTGTTTTTCGCAAATCTCCTTGTGAAACATAGTTTAGGGCGATTATTGCTTTTTCATCAACTTGAATTTTTTCTTTTTCTGAAATTTGTTTTACTTGTTTTTCAACATCTTTTGCGTTAAGTGGCTTAAATCTGTATATTACACATCTTGATTGTATTGGTTCTAGTATTTTTGAAGAATAATTGCATGATAGAATAAATCTGCATGTTTTTGTGTATTTTTCCATTGTTCTTCTTAGTGCTTGTTGTGCATCTTGGGTTAGTGCGTCACATTCATCGAGAAAAATTATTTTAAAATCAGAATCAAATGCTAGTGTTCTTGCAAAATCTTTTATTGTGTTTCTAACTACATCAATTCCCCTGTCATCAGATGCATTTAGTTCTAAGAAATTTTGTTCAAAGTTTCTTCCAAATAGTTCTTTTGCTAAGGCTATTGAAGAAGAGGTTTTTCCTGTTCCAGCAGGTCCAGAAAACATCATGTTTGGCAGGTTTCTTTTTTGAACATAGTTTTTGAGTCTATTAGTTATTTCTTCGTGTCCAACTACTTCTGCTAAGTTAGCTGGTCTATATTTTTCTACCCATGGTAGTTCTATATCTGTGTGAGTCATCAGAAAATAAAGGGCGCAATAAGGGTTAAAAACTTGTTCTTGACTATTTTGTTTAGTCAATAAAAAAGGTGTTGTTTTTGGAAGATAGTATTTTTGCAAATAAGCAGTTTTTGTTGTTAATTGCCGCTTGGTTTGTTTTTTCTTTTTTAGTTCTTTGGTTTATTGGGGGGGCTTGTACGAACCCAGTTAATGGTTCAAGTTGTCTTGCTAGCGGTAGTTTGGATGGATTAAGAAGCATTCCAATTGTTGGCTTATTTTTACCTTACGATCAATGGAATTCGTTAATGTACTTTTTTGCGCCAATTGTTGGATTCATTTTTGCATTTGTTTTGATTAGGTGGTGGAATTCTTATTTTGAAACAACTGAAGCTAGTGGTATTTTCTTTTTTATAATAATTGTTGTGGCAATGCTTGTTGGTTATTATGTTAACTTGTCTTTTTATGTTGGTGAAGCAGCGAATCTTAATTCTAGGGGGCAAGTAAAGTATTCTTTGTATTTTTGTTTTACTGAGAGTACTTATGCAGAGTGTTATTCTAATGTTCAAAAAATAAATAATGAGTATATTAGTATTGCTCAATCAAGTGGGGCAACTTCTGTTGGGCAATTTATTCCAGTTAGTTATTGGTCTGAACTTCGAAAGAGCATGTTTTTGGACTTTGTTCTTGGTGCAATCGCTGCTTGGTTGCCTTTGTTTGCTTTACAAGTTTACAAAAAGTACAAACAATCCGAAAACTGACTTTTAAACGCAATCATTTTTAGGATTTTGATTGGTTTTTGGCTTACTCGTTGCTTTTTTAAGCCTTTTTAGAGCAAATTGAGTAATAGGTTTTTGTGGTAGTATGATTGATGTAGTACTAAAGCGTGCTCTTGAAGAATATTTATCTAACTTTAAAGTAATGCTAAGTTTTGGTGTTCTTTTTGTATTTTTGCCTTTGTTTGTTTTATTTTCTCAGTTCTTTTTCTCTAGCGGTTCAACATTTTTATCAATTAACACTAGTTTACTTGCTGCAATTGGGTTAGTAATTGCGCTAATATTTTTATACATTTTTTCTTTTTTTGTTTCATTAACCGTTTATGCGGTTCATAGGGATATTCAAACACTCAATCTTGATACTTATTGGAATACTCTCTTTAAGGATGCAGCATTAAAAATATTTTTCTTGTATTTAGTTTTTTCAATGATATTTTATGCCATTACTGCAATTGGATTTACTTTTAATTTAGCCTTAATTGCAATGCTAATAAATTTGGTTTTAGGTTTAGTGATAATGTTTGCCCCACAAAGTATTGTCCTTGATGAAGCGAGTATTGGCGAATCAATTAGAAGAAGTATTGAGTTTTGGATGGAGAATTTTGTTTTAAGCTTGGCAATATTTGTAATAACTTCTGTTTTACTTTTTGTGATAATTTATATCGAACTGTTTTTGGAGTTAATGAATTTACCAGGAATCATGGTTTCCTTCTTTTTAACTTTGGTTTTCTTAGTTCCGTTTATTGAGCAAACAAAATCATACGCTTACTTGATGCGAAATGCTTTACTAAAAAGTAATGAAGTTTCTCATGCTCGAGCACCACATATCGAAAAACCAAAACTGCATCATGGAACGAGATTAAGAGAACAACCAAAACACGGTTCAAAACTTTAGTTTGAACTATTTACTAATCAAATCCAACATATTCTACTTGTTTAACTTTTTTTTCAATTAGTTCGTTTAGTTCGCTAAGAGTTGCTGCTTTTCCTGTGAAGCAGCATTTTTTTGATGATAAGCATTCCTCAAACGCTAGTGTTTCTTGTGTGAATATTTCTTTTCCGCTGGCTTCCTCAAATCTTTTTTTTGCAATTTCGCTTCCAAGTCCAAAAAGTAAATCCTCTTCGAATAGTTTTGAGAGTTCTTTAAATGTTTTTGAGGCAAATTCAAGTGGTTTGGTTGAAAAATTCTCACTTAATTTATACAAATTTGTGAGTCCGATCCCAGTTTTCATGTCTTCTGTTTTGAATTGTTTTAGGTAACTTCTTTTTGCAAGAAGATCTTTTTTGATTATTTTTAACTCTTGTATTTGTTCTGATATTTCAAAGAGTTTTTCAAAAAATTGTTTTTCATCATTTCCTTCTGCAATCTTTTCTAAATTTAAGTTAACAAAAAGGTCTATTCCTCTTTTTGGGGAGAATAATTTTTTACTTAGCGGGTAGTATTCTTCTTCAGTATCGTTTAGTATCATAAATTGTTTTCCCTTAGTCTCAATTAATTTTAATGAATATTGTGAATCAATTCCAACAACAACATTTTCATCCAAGAGTTGTTCGCTTATTTTTGATGCTTGAATTTTAAACGAATTAAGCCCTTCGTATTGTGTTGGAGTAAATAACTCAAGTGAGATGGTTGGGCTTTCTGCCAAGATTTTTATTGCACTTTTAATTAGTTTAGCCGTTTTTTCTGTTTGCGATGAATTTTTTACAAATGGTGCGCATGCGAATGTTAATCCATATATGCTTGGGCAGAGATAAAAGTATTTTCTATTGTATGAGATTTGTTTTATTGCATCACAAATTGTTTCTTCAAGGTTTTCTTTTTTTTCAGCAATGAATGAATATGCATAAGGTCTATGGGAGTATCCTTCAATATCTTCTATGTGGATTGTTCCTTCAAAGTGTAGCTCTCTTGCTTTTGGCGGTAGCTCAATTAGCAAATTGTATTCTCTAACCGTTTCTCCAAAATAAGGTGCGTTTTCAATTTTTTTTCTCACATCATAAATTGCTTCTCCTACTCGCGCGTAAGAGTTTCTTGTTTCTTCAAATCCATAAGCAATTAGTTTAGTATTAACTAGTTCTCGAATTAAACTTGGGGTAAGAAAATTTATTTTTGCATCTTTGATTTGGTTTTCTACTTCGTTAGTAATTTTTTCTGCAACGCTTCTTGATAGGTTTGTTTCTTTTAAGAGCGAAGTAATAATGTGGCCACGATTAAAACCCATTATTGTTTCGTTAGACGTGTATACTTTCATTTTGCTAAATCTCTCATATATTGTGGCTGCATTTACATCTAGTTCTTTTAATTGTTCGAGTGCTTTTTCTCTGAGTTTTTTTTCGCTTGTCGTGTTTAATTCAGAGAGGCTTTTAATTATTTTTGTAATGGTCCATTGTGTTGCGCCCGCTTCAGCGATTTCTTTTGCAATGACTTGAATTTTTTCTTCAACGATTTCCATTAGCTTCACTTCGTTAATTTGTACTGATTTTTTGTCTAAAAGAGTTTATATTCAATAAGCAAACTTTTTTATAATTCAAAATTTGGAAAAAAAGCTTAATTTTGTTCAAAACTTAACTTTAAATGCTTTTTTAGTTAACTAATCTAATAGGTTGTTTAGTTTTCTGAACTTAATTTGGGGTTGATGGTTTGGTTTCTTTAGATAAGGTGGATCATTTGATTTTACAAGCATTATTGTCCGATGGCAGGGCTTCTTTTTCAGCTATTGCGCGTGATACTGGTCTTACTGATGTTGCAATAAAAAAGAGATTTGAGTCCCTAAAAAAGAGGGGAATACTAAATTCTATTTCAGTTGATCTTAACTACAAGGTTTTGGGTTATGAGAATCCTATTTATGTTCAAATGCGCTGTGAGTCTTCAAAAACAAAGGATGTTGTAAAAAAATTGCAAGGGTTTGATTTTGTTTTAGAATTATACCAAGTACTTGGAGAATATAATTTGATAATAAAATTAATTGTTCCAAATCTTGAGAGTGCAGAAAAATTCATTAATCAACTTGGTTTAATTGATGGAGTAATTGACATTAAGACAATGGTTGTGCTTTCTGAGTTAAAAAGAACAAAATCTTTACCAAGTTCAACTCTTCAGAACAAAATTTGATTTATCGATTTTGGCAGTTCTATTTTTAACTTTTTTCTTCTGCCTCTATTTAAATGGATCTAGTTGTTTCGGAAAAAGCTATTGCTGGGGAGAATATTGCGCAACTTTTGGCAGATGATAAAGTAAAAACAATTTCTCTGGCTGGTGCAAAAGTATATGAGTTTAATTGGAAGGGCACCGAAATAAAGCTTGTTCCACTTAGAGGGCATATTAGCGATGTTGAGTTTCAAAAAAAATATGCTAATTGGAGGGGCGTTGATGTTAGAGAGTTAATTAATCCGGAAATTATTTTGTATTCTGAAAAAGAGCAACAAATCATTGATGCTTTAAGAGAGGTTGCAGAAAAGGCGGATAAAATTATTATTGCAACTGATGCGGATAGGGAAGGTGAAGCAATTGGGCTTGAAGCAATTACTTTTGCCCAGCAGACAAATAAAAATATTGAAATTAAAAGAGCTTATTTTTCAGCAATAGCAAAAGAGGATATTGAAAAAGCTTTTACTCAACTCGAAAAGTTTGATTATAATTTTGCTTATTCAGCTAATGCAAGGCGAGAAATTGATCTTATTTGGGGGGCGGTATTAACCAGATTTCTTTCAATTATTTCGGGGCAAATCGGTAAAGAGTTTTTGAGTGTTGGTAGAGTTCAAACTCCTACTCTTGCACTAATTGTGGATAGAGAAAAAGAGAGGCTTGCTTTTCAAAATAAAAAATATTGGGAAATTATTGCACATTGTGAGAAAGATAAAAAAGAATTTGAAGCGATGCATGTTGAAGAAAAGTTTTGGGATAAAGATCGAGCTCTTGCGATTTTTAATAAACAACCAAAAAAAGCTATTGTAAAAAAAGTTGATAAAAAAGTTAGAGTAATAAAAAAACCGATTCCGTTTAATACAACTGAGTTTATTAGGGCTGCTACGGCTATTGGTTTTGCTGCTGGGCGAGCAATGGATGTTGCAGAAGCTCTTTATCAAAAAGGTTATACTTCTTATCCAAGAACTGATAATAGCACTTATCCTGGGAGTTTGAAATTAATTGATATTGTAAATAAATTGGCTTCAGTCAAAGAACTTGTGGACAGCGTTCAGTTAATTTTGAAACAAAAAGAAATTGTTCCTTCTGCTGGGAAAGAAACAAAGGATCATCCTCCAATTTATCCTGTTAAGGCCGTTCAAAGAGAAGCTCTTTCTCCTGAAGAGTGGAAAATTTATGAATTAATTTGTAGAAGATTTTTAGCCACTTTAAGTGAGGAGGCAAAAACAGAAAATACTAGTGTTTTACTTGATGCAGAGGGAGAAGCATTTGTTGCGAAGGGGCAAGTTATTCTTTATGCGGGGTGGAAAGAAGTTTATCCATATAGTGAACTTAATGAAACTCTTCTTCCAAAACTTTTGGAGGGCGATGAAGTTAAAATAAATAAAGTTGATATGAATGAAAAAGAAACTCAACCGCCCGGAAGGTATTCTCAAGGGTCTTTGATTAAATTAATGGAAGATAACAATCTTGGGACAAAATCAACTAGGCCCGCGATTATACAAAAGCTTTATTCAAGAAGATATATTTCGGGCAATAAAAGTATTGAACCAAGCAAAGTTGCATTTGCTGTTATTGATTCTTTGGAAAAGAATTGTGAAATTGTTACAAAACCAGAAATGACTGCTGAACTTGAAAAAGAAATGGATGAAGTTGCTGCTGGAAAAAAAGTACAACGCGAAGTTGTAAATAGATCTTGTTCGGACTTAAAAAAAGTAATGGATTTATTGTTTGCTCATAAAGAAAATGTTGGGTTAGGACTTAGAATGGCGCTAAGATTTTCTGAAGTGTTTGGTAAATGCAAATGCGGTTCTAATCTAGTTTTAAGGAGAGGAAAAACAGGGAAAAGATTTGTTGGGTGTGCTGGATACCCTGATTGTACAGTGACTTACCCTCTTCCACAAAATGGTTTTATTACTCCAACAAATGATTATTGTCCTGAATGTGCTGCTCCAATTATTAGTGTTAAAGCGAAGAGGTTTAGTTACAAGATGTGTCTTACTATGACGTGTGTTACAAAGAAAGATTGGAAGAAAAAAGAAGACAAAGTTGCAATCAAGACGAAGCCCGCTCAATCAATCGCTTCTGAAGAAAAACAAATTTCTTCAACTAAAGTTAATTCTAATATACTGCTCAAAAAAACCTCAAGCAAAGAACTAAAAACACTTAATTCTAATACTACAATGGAAAGCAAAGAAAAAAAGACACGCTCTCCAAAAGTAAAAAAGTGATTTTGTGAATAAAACCAAAAAATCTCTTGCGCTTAAAGAAACTTTTTCTCTTTTAATTAAACACCCTATATTGTTTCTGCCAAAATTATTTATTGCAATTTTGTATGGGTTTTCAACTCTTTTTACTGTTGATTTTGCAAAACAAATGGTGGATTTGTATAATACTCCAAGAAGCCAAATTGTTTTTTCTGATGTTTCAAATTTTCTCTTCTTAGCGGGATTATTAATGGTTGGAATAATAATAATTTATTTTATTGATGTTTTTTTTTCTGGGCTTTACCCAATTTTAGTTGATCAGGCAAGAAAAGGAAAAGTTTCATTTAGAAAGTCAATGCATGAAATTAAACCAAAATTGATTATATTATTTTTAAGTGCAATAATAACTTGGGTCTTGATGACAATTGTTTCTTTTATAGAGTCGGTATTGTTGTCTTCGCTTGGATTTAACTATTTAAGTATCATTGCAACACTAATTATTACTTTTGTGTTTATTTTCATTTTGTATTTTTTATATCCTATTATTGCTTTTAATAAAAAAGGAATTTTTGGTTCATTTAAAGAAACTTTTTCTTCTTCTTTAAAAAACAAGCGTGTGGTTTTTTTATATTCTCTGATTCCTTTTTCGGTTTCCATTTTTAAAATTGGAATCGCTTTTTATTCAGACCAAACTTTTTTCTTAATTGTTTTTTGGCTTTTAGTGTTGCTGACTGCCGTTATTTATACTATTCATGCGATTGTAAATCAATTACTTTATTCTAAAGTGTCTCAATCAATCGAAAAGTGAATGCTTTCTTTTAACCTTTCTTTGGTATAAGGATCCTAATTAGGCT
>CAZIEL010000008.1:0-15285 GCA_964538165.1 uncultured archaeon
TAATTATTTTATGAGCAAAAAAATATTATTATTAATTACAATAACTTTTATTTTAAGAAAACAAAACTAATTCTTTTCATTATAAATTGTTGTCTAAACTTCTCTAAGCAAAAGGATTTAATACCAAAACAACATACATTAACTAGATATTATGGACAAAAAAAACATTCTGATCTTTACAATATTATTGATACTCTTAATTGGGGTACAATTATTGTTTGGTTGCACTTTGTCACCAACAGATGAAGAATCTTTAAAGAAATTTACTCAATTACAAGAGAAATATGGGGTTAATACTGCCTTTTCAACTAATTTAACAATAATGAATGATTATACTACTGATCTTGCGGCTCTAAGAGGAAGTGTCACTGGTTCTAACGCAAAAATAATTGAAGCTGAGTTATACTCTGCGCAAGCATTTTATTATTATAACAATACGGTTTATGTTTCAAGAGGAGTTGATTATCAAAATATTAATTGTAATGCGAAAGCAACAAAAGACACTATTTCTTCAATAACTATTGCTAAGGAAAAAGCAACTCAAGCAATCGCAACAATGCAAACATTATCCTCTGATCAACTATCTAAACTAAGACCAAACCAATTGGATGATGTGAAAAAGTATCAAATTGCAATAAATGGAATTAGCGATTATTTTGAAGAAAAATGTTAATACTGTTCTATTTATTTTGAATGATCTTTGTACGCATTTGATGTGGTTTAATATGGGCGAAGTCTTTTTTAAAAAAGGTGCTGAAGCAGAACTTGAACAATCAATAGTTGACGAACAAAATGTTCTCATAAAAAAAAGAATCAAAAAGAGGTACCGTGACAATAATCTTGATGAGGAATTAAGAAAGAAAAGAACTCGCGCAGAAGTAAAATTGTTGCAAGAAGCATCAAAAGTTATTAATGTTCCAAAAATAATTAACGTTGATGAAAAGAATTCTGTGATTGTAATGGAGTTTATCTCTGGAAAACCCCTAAAAGAAGTGGTTTTAAGAAAAGAAAAACTTTGCATTGAAGCGGGAAAGAGAATACGTGCTTTACATGATATGGGAATAATACACGGCGACTTAACAACATCAAATATTTTATTTGTCGACAAAAAACAGGTTTGGGACGAAATATTAAAAAGAATTGAAAAAAAAGGCGAACTATTTTTCATTGATTTTGGTTTAGGTTTTTTTTCAACCAAAATTGAAGATAAAGCGACAGATTTAGTGGTGTTTAAAAAAACTTTTAACGCAACCCATTCCTCTCTAAAAAAAGGATGGAGTAAAGTAATTAAAGGATACAATCCATCAAAGGAAATGATTACTTGTATGGAAAAAATTGAAAAAAGAGCAAGATATCATTAAGTCTAACTACTTGCACCTTGCGTTAATAAAGTCAGTTAATTTTGGGGTAATTAATTTGTCATTTGGATCTCCAATTGCTTCATTGACTTTATTGTGAGTTAATCCTGTTGCTTGCATTATTTGAGTGTATACGTTAGCGTCAATAAGCTTTGAGTTGAACTCATAAGCCCTATCAATTCTTGTTTGATTTCCTCTAGTTACAATAAAAAAAGAAGGAATTTTTTTATTTGGTTCAATGTGATTTATTGGGGATGCTTGTTCCCATATTAATGGATCTTTTCCAAACGCATCAATATAAATTCCAATTTCTTCTGAAGCTCTATCTGAAACATGATATCCTTCAGTATCCAAAGAAACTGCACACTTCAAATAATCTAATGAATATCCTACATCGTTTAAATAATTTCCATCCGTTGCAATTGAGGAAATTATTCCTCCTCCAGCGGAGTGGCCCATTATAGAAATTTTGTTAATATCAACAGAATATTTGTTAGCATTATTAATAACAAAAGCAATCGCGCTAGCAACATCTTGGTTGTGTGTTGGATAGACGACTTCAGGAGTTAATCTATAATTAACACTAACATAAACCACCCCTAATGATGCAAAATATGACGCTTTATCCACGCAGGATGCTAAATTAGATTTGTCTCCTATTTTCCAGCCGCCCCCATGAACATAAATCATGGTTGGAAGTTTTTGTCCTTCTGCTCCTTTAGGAACATAAATATCAAGGCTCAAAAGATTTGGATCTGAAGTTTGCGCATCTTTGTATTTAATATTAAGATACATGTTTCCATCATAAGCGAAGTTTGTTTTTTCATTTATTTTAGAACAACCAAACAAAAAAGAAGTAACGGCCAAGAGAACTAACACAAGAAATATTGCTTTACGCATGACTGAATTTAGGAAAATATTCATTTAAAGTTATTTGGCAAGGAGTTTTTGTTTGTCCCTATGTGATTGTAGCAAGGGCAGCGTAAAAATTCGACCCCGTAACAACCTTTATAAACATTCTTTTTTTTAATTAAGTTATTGATTTTGTAGTTCTTTCCTACACCGATTGGTGAGCACGGGTTGGAAGGTTAAATTTAGAGTTGGTAACATGGCTAAAAAAAAGACTGAAAAAGCAAATAAACAAGAATTATCAAAAGAAGAAATTGAAGAACAAGTTGTTTCTCTTTCAAACGCTGGGCACACTCCAAGCTCAATCGGATTAATTTTAAGAGATGAACACGGAGTTAAGAACTTTAGAGAAGTAATGGGGAAAACAATTCAAGAAGTACTAAAAGAGAACGACTTGCTTGGAGAAATGCCTGAAGATTTATTAAATTTAATCAAGAGAAGTGTGGTTCTTTATAATCACATGAATAAAAACAAAAAGGATTATTCTGCAAAAAGAGGGTATGAATTAACAGTTTCGAAGATTAGAAAATTAACAAAATATTATTCAAAGAAAAGTAAAATTCCACACGGTTGGACATACACTCCAGAACAAGCGGCATTACTTGTTAAGTAGAGTTGCTAAATGAAGGAGATTTAATGAAAATAAAAACAAAACTCTTTGAAAACAAAAAAATTGTTTTTCAGGGAGAAGGAATTGATTCATTAAAAAAAGTAGATGAGATATTAAGGAAATGAAATTTAAGAGAGTGAGAATATGGCAGAACAAACAGCACAGCAAAGTAAAGCACAAAAAGCTTCAGCTGCAAGAAAAACAGTTGATAAGTGGAAAAAGAAAAAATGGTTTAATGTTTTATCTTCAAAAATATTTGACAAAAGACCTCTTGGCGAAACACCAGTAGAAAAACCCAAAAATTTAATGGGGAGAATAATGAAAACAACTCTTGACATGGTTACTGGACAAAGAGCAAAAAGAGATTATATGATTTCATTTAAAGTAAATGACGTACAAGGACAAACTGCATCAACTGTTGTGTCTGAGTTTTCAGTTAACAAAGGAACTCTTGGAAGAACAATTAGGAGAAGAAACAGTAAAGTTGCTCTTGTTGGAAAAATTGCTGTTGTTGGCGGAGAAGCAATGACAACAGTAGTTGTAGTTACTGAAAGAAAAGCAACAAATGCACAAAAAGCAGGCGTAAGAAAAATAATTAAAGAAGAATTAGCTTCTTTAAATGGAAAAGACTTTGAATTATTAGTGCAGGAATTACTTTTAGGAAATTTTTCAAACGAATTATTCAAGAAAGCAGCAAAAGTTTGCCCTGTAAAAAAAGTAATTGTTGCAAAATCAACTTTTACTGAAAGCAAATAATTGATGCAAAGTATTTTATTTAGGGAAAAAGGAAATAGGTTATGGCTCTTAACGACCCATTCCAACTTTTTCTTATTCTCCTATTTTTTGCGGCATTTTCCTTATTTTCTTACAAAAAAAATCTTTTAGATTTAGAAGGGGTATTAATTGCAAACGCAGTTGGTCTTGCAGCAATAACTTATGGGCCAAATCCTTTGCAAGACCTTGGAATTGTAGTTATTTTTTTTATTATTGGAGAAATTGCAAGCAATTTTCCAAGAAAAAAACACGAGCAAAGAAATATTTGGAATGTAGTTGGAAACTCTTTGCCTTCATTAATAATGCTAATACTAATTGTACCTTTTCCGGAAAAAGCCTTTCTATTAGAAATAGGCTTTTTTGGAGCTATTTCAGCAGCGCTGGCTGATACGCTTTCTTCTGAAGTAGGATATTATTCAAAAAAAGACCCAATAATGATTACTACTTTTAAGAGAGTTCCGCGAGGAACGGATGGGGGAATTACTTTGCTTGGAGAAATTGCGGCACTATTTGGCGGACTTGTAATAGGAGTTTCTCATTATTTAATTTATTCAAATCCTTTTGCAGCAATAGTAATAATAATTGCTGGACTTGTTGGATCAAACACTGACTCATTATTTGGTGCTCTGTTTGAAACAAAAAAATTAATGGATAATACTCAAGTTAACTTAATTGGTTCAACTGCTGGAGCAATATTTACTCTTCTGTTAGGATTATTAATTTAATATAGTGTAATTATTGTGGTTAAATGATGCTACTTGACTATGTAATTGTATTACTACTATATGTTATTCCACTTTATGTTGCAAACGCTACTCCGATAATAATTAATGGTAAAGTTCCTTTGGATTTAAATTTGAAATTATTTGGAAAACCAATTTTTGGAAAAGGAAAAACAATTAGGGGAACAATTGCAGGAATCCTTGGGGGAACAATTGCGGGGCTAATTGTTTCACTTGTATTTCCTTATTCTCTAATCTTAATAACAAATTATTATGTGCTCGCACTATTTTTATCAATCGGAGCAATATTTGGGGATATTGCAAAAAGTTTTTTTAAAAGAAGATTTGATATTCCTAGTGGAGAAAAATGGGTGCTAGCGGATCAACTTGATTTTGTAATAGGGGGCCTTATTTTAAGTGTTTTTATTAGAATTCCTGAACTTTGGTTAGTTCTTTTATTATTAATTGCAACTTTTTTTATTCATTCAGGATCAAACTTTTTGGCATATAAATTAAAATTAAAGAAGGTGCCTTGGTGAAGAAAACGAGTTTTAGACAAAAAAAGATTAATACGAAAAAAGATTTGAGTAGCACTTCAAATAAAGAACATAACAAAAAATTAATTGTTTTTGCTCTAAAATTCTTTATCATTTATTTTGTGTTAAGTACTCTTGTGGGGCTAATTGATTTATCATTTTTAACCAATAGAATTAGCGCAATTTCTGCTCAATATTTGGGTTTAAGTTATTCTAACTCAAGTATTTTTGTTAATCAAGGCGAGTTTATTGTGGGTAATTCTTGTACTGGACTTGTGAGTGCAAGTATACTAATCGCAATTATTTTTGCTTTAAAAAAACCAATCGATAAAAAAAAGATACTCTTGGCTTTGTTAGGCGCCATAATTTTATTAATTGTTAATATTCCTCGCGTAATGCTAGTTCTTTTTGCAGCAAAAGAAGGGTTTGATGCAGATCTAGTTCATATGAGTACTTGGTTTTTAATGAGCATAATAATACTTCTCGTATGGTACTTTGGGCTAAAAAGAATGACTAAAGTAAAAGACTTAAGTGAACTAGTATAATGCTTGCTCTAATTAGTCCAAAATTAGTTTTTTTTTAAGAATTATTCTCTTTTATGTTCTTCTGATTCTTTTTTGTTAACAATCATTTCAACAATCTTAGTAAATGCTGGTCTTGTTATTAATATTCCAATTAATGCTCCAACAATTGCAACTACAGCAAATCCGAATAACTTATCTAATCCCGGAAGATTTCTTGAGAATAAAACAATTGGGCCCATTACTCCAATAACAGTAAATGCGGATGTTGCGATAATAAACATGGCTGTTTTTGCTCTTTGTAAAAGAGATTCGTGTGCTTCTTTTGATTTGCCAAGTATCTCATCAGTAATAACAATTTCTGAATCAACACCAGTTCCAATTGCAGCAATTAAACCTGCAAAAGAAGCTAAATCAACTGGTCTTTGAATTAGAGTTAAAAATCCACCCATTATTATTAATTCACTAAAACCAGTAATCAATATTGGGAATGCAAGCTTTAAGTTTCTGTATCTAATAACTATAATACTTGCAACGATAAATGCCGCAATAAGTCCCATTAAGAAAACATTAGAAAGGAATGATTCTCCTAAAGAAGGGGATATTGTTTCTTTTGAAATACTTTTAACGGGAGTAGGTAAAGATCCTGATTCAAGAAGGATAGCAAGTTCTTCAAGATCTGCTCTTGCTTCTTGCAAAGTTGCTCTTTGTCCAGTAATTCTAAGTGTTCCAAATGATTTTGCTTGAGAAATATCCGAAACATCTTCATTTGTAATACTTGGGGTCAAGCTAATAATTTGTTTTGCTCCAAGAGCCGTCCAAAGCCAAGGCAAATCTTTTTTTGTTTCAACAACACTAACAATAAAACCCATTGAGTTTAGGTCATCAACTATCTTTTTTGGAATATCGGGAGAAACAACAGCATTTTTTGTCAAAAGAAACGCTGATTGGATTTTGTTTTCGTCAAGAATGTTGTTATCAACAATAATAACTTGAAGCATTGAGTCTTTAATTAACTTTTCAACATCAGTATCTGCCGGAATATTCTCAAATCTATTTCCCGCTTTAAATATTTCTTCATCAGAAGAATACTGATCGCTTGAAGTAATAACTACTGCACTTGGTTTATCTAAAAAGAAAACTGTTTTTTCACAATCATAATTTGCTGCGCCTGTTGAAGAAAAACCAGTTGCATTACATTGGTGGAAAGTTTTTTCTTTAAAACTCTGGGAAGCTTTTTCATTTAAAACGAAAGGAAGACTCCACTCGTAGGAATTCCCTGCTTTGTATACTCCAAAAGAATTATCTCCTCTAAGAACTTTAGTAAGTTCGTCTCCAGTAAAGATAATTTCTCCTTCTCCAGTAACTGAATCAACTATGGTTGCTTCAAACTTTCCTTGCTGTCTTATTCTTGCTTCAACTTTTTCTAATTCCACCGGATCTGTTTCGGTTAATTGAACTACAATAAATTGCCCTCCAACAGGATAAACTGTAGCATCCTTTAGTCCTGAAGGATCAATTCTTTGAGAAATAATATTTGCAATCCTGCTAATTTCTTCAGCGGAAACAGATTTTTGTAATTCTACTTGGTACATAGTACCTCCCTTAAAGTCCATTCCAAGTTTTATTCCATACATTCCAATTGAAGTAAGCGAAAGAAGTAAAACTATTACAAGGAAAGTAATTTGCCAATGCTTAATCAAAGGGTTAGTCATATAATTCACCAAAATCAATATTTTTTATGCTCCCTTTCTCTTTTTTCAACAAACCAAAGTAATATTGGAGCGTTCATTAACCAAGTTGAAATTGTGTCTCCAATTAGACCAAAGAATAATATTGCTGAGATTTGATAAATAACTTCAATTTGATAAAAATATGAAACAAACAACATTGCAATTAAAGCTCCAAGAGTAGTTCCTGTCATAGTAAGTCCTGTTTTCATTGAAGCAGTTGCTCTTTGTCCCGGAGTGCCATCTTTTCCTTTAAGCATTCTTGAAGTAAGCATAATATCAGTATCAACCGAATATCCAATTAATAAAAGCAAAGCAGGCAAAGTGGTCAGAGAAAGAGGAATATTTAATAGAGCCATTCCAGTAAGACCAAATAAAACATCATAAAGCATTGCTTGAATAATTGCTGCGGATGGAATTAGTTGTCTAAATGCGATAAAAACAACAATAACAATCATTATTACCCCTAAAAAAGTAATAAAAATTGAAGAGCTAAACGAAGCAGAACCTAAGGTAGCAGAAATTTCTCTTTTTTGGAATTCAACATCAGTCCCAAGAGACAATTTTTCTGAAAGAGTATCTTCTAATTTTTTTGAAAAATCTTCTCTGTAACTAGCTAAAGCACTCTGTGCGGCAAGTAAAGCAGTTTTAGCATTCGTTGAATCGGTAGCCGGTTTTCCCATTGCTGCCAACGCTTGATTTGAATAAGAAATTGATTCAGACTCATTTTCTAGTGTCTCATCAGCTTTTGACAAAAATTGTTCAACGGTTGAAATAAGAGGATCTTTTGAATATTGAACCCATGCTCCATAACCAGTTGGAGAAGCAATAGTGGAAACTTTTAGTTCAGGTAAACTAAAATTACTTTTCAAAACCTCATTTAATTGTGACTCAACAATAGGTTTTTCAGATCGAATAATTAGTACATTTCCTCCAGTTAAATCAACGCCTGGTTGAATTCCAGGGTAAATGAAAACTAAAAACAATAAAGGTATACAAAGAAGAAGCGGAATAACCATCATTTTTTTGAAGTTGTTTTTATAAAAATCTTGCATTACAATCACTAATTACCAAGCTTTAGTTCAATAATAAATAAATTCAAAAGGATTAAAAATGGTCGCAATTGGCTCGTGAAAGCAATTAAAAACAAGAAAAGCATTTAATAATTATGAAAAAGGAAATAAAAAAAAGTGTTTTGACTCCAAAAGGATTTGCAGCATACTTACGAAGAGATCATGGATTTGCAAAAACTTATGCGCATGTTCTTTCAACAGCAATTAGAGAACACGAAAGAGGACATGTTTACAATATTACAAAGGACTCAATTAGAAATGCTCAAAAATTAGCAAACCACCCTAATCCGATTATACGCAGAGCTGCAAGGAAAGAATTAAGATATTTTTGGAGAATGATAAACAAAGGAAGAGTTGAGGAATTATTTGCAATTCCAAAGCCCAAAAAAAGGAAACAAAAAAATTAACTGCGAATTTTTTCCTCAAGAAAGACTTTATAACATAGCGCACCATATCTTTGTATAGGTTGATAAAGAAGTTGAAAACATGAGCATGCCTTTACTTGATTCGCCAAAAGTGCTACTTGATGCGGCAATGAACCGTGGAAAAAAAGCTGCATTTGAATATCCAAAACAAAAAACCGTATTTTACACTGTTAAAGGAAAAGAAATTGCAAAAGTAGATGTTTCAGGAGAGTACCTAGAAGAAAGACTATTTAAAGCTGCAAGAGTAATCCCAAATATTAATGATCTTGAACCATTTTATGGTGATTTATATGAATGCATAATTGATATTGATGAATTAAGAAAAAATATTTCCAGTATGACTTCAGTTGCAAGAATTATCAAAAAACTAAGAAGAGAAACAATTATTCGATTAAAAGAAATGCGATTTAAACCAATGGGGGACAAAGAAGCATACGAAATTACAAAAGCTTATGTTGGGAGAGTTGCTTCCGTATTAAGAGGGTTGACAAAATCAATTGATTATTATAATGAAAGCATAAAAAAGCTAAGAGAACTTCCCAGCATAAAAACGAATGAAGAATGCATAATCCTTGCTGGCTTGCCAAACGTAGGAAAGAGTACTTTACTAAAAAAAATTACTACTTCAAAACCCGAAATTGCGGCATATCCTTTTACAACAAAAGGACTTAATGTAGGAGTATTTATGCAAAGATACTTGCCGATTCAAGTAATTGATACGCCTGGGCTACTTGATAGACCATTACGAGAAAGAAATAATATTGAACTAAAAGCAATTACTGCTCTTCAACATTTAAAAGGAATAATTTGTTTTGTAATTGATCCTGCTGAAGATTTTGAAAAACAAAAAAGTTTGTTTGAAGAAATAAAAAAATTGTTTACAAATCACAAATTTATTATTGTAATCAACAAAGCTGATATTGCAACACAACCACAAATAGAACTTATTCAAAAAGAGTTTAGCGGATTTGAACAAGTAATTGATGGGAATGATAGGGACACTTTAAAAGAATTTTTAATAGCAAAAGGGAGAAAACTCTTCGCTTAAATTATTTTAAAGTATAAAATGCATTAGTTTTGAGTTAATCCAAATTATAAGCTCCCAATGGTTCGTTTAAAAAGCTTTATTTGTAGAAATCTTTCATTGGCTTATAGCGAATCATAATTTATTTGTTCGCAAAAAAGTTGTACTGGTGAAAATATGAACAATGAGATAACTCAAATAATGGAAGAAATACTCTCCGATCGAGCTGTTCCTAGAAACATCAGAGCAAAAGTAGAAGAAGCACTCCAAAAGGTGAAATTGGATAGTGTAACTTCGCTAAGTGAAGCAATCTATCTTCTTGATGACATAAGTAATGATGTAAATATGCCTGATCACACAAGAACTGACATATGGCACCTAATCTCAAGAATAGAAGAAATAAAAGAAAAAATGAAATAGCTTCCTTGCAAACTAAAACTAATTTTGATTCTAACGCCAAAGAAAATAAAGAAGGTTATGGGCTTTGGAAAAACAAAATACTAATGACATAATTGCTTTTGCTGAAAGTGGAGGACTAATTCTCTCAAAAGATTCAATTGATTTACTTGCTTTACAAGAAAATTGGAAAGAAATACTTGAAGAATTGTCTACTGAAGGAACCTTTTTTGTGGAACCTCAAGTTCTTGAAAAAAAATTGTCTCGAACAAAGTTATCTCAAATAATAACAGAAGTTGAAATAAGAAAACCGAGTTTTGTGGCCCAAGCAAAAGACAGAGCCCCAAATTATAGAGTGATGGAAGAGTATGATGTTACTGGAAAAAGTAATTCTGAAGGAAAAGTAAGTAATTTTTTAAGAATGTTTAGAAGCAAATACGAACTTCTTTCTTCAATGCTAAAAACAAGACACAATCTTAATCCGAGGGGAATAAAAAATCTCTCTGAAGTGAGAGATAAAGAACAAGTTGATGTAATTGGAATGGTAAATAAAAAATGGATTACAAAAAAAGGGCACACTGCTTTTGAAATAGAAGATCTTGATGCGAAATGTATTGCGCTAGTTATGGAAAAAGAAAAAGCATTAATAGAAAAAGCAGAGAGAGTAATTGAAGATAATGTAATTGGAATAAAGGGAACAAAGTGGGGAAAAGATTTTATTATAATCAAAGAATTTTTTTGGCCGGATTTGCCTATAAAATCCGCAAAAACAACTAGTGACGAAGTATATATTGGTGGAATAACTGATATGCATGTTGGAAGTAAATTATTTTATGAAGAACAATTCAACAAATTACTTGATTATTTGAATGGAAAAGGGCTAACTGAAAAACAACAAGAAAGAGTTGGAAAAATACAATATTTGTTTGTTACAGGGGATAATGTTGCAGGAATTGGAGTATACCCTGGACAAGTAGATGATTTAATTCAAAAAGATGTTTATGAACAGTACCAAAAATTTGAGGAACTAATGCTCCAAATCCCTGAATATATTCACTTATTTATTTGCCCTGGGCAACATGATGCTGTAAGAAGAGCAGAACCACAACCAGCGATTGATAAAGAATTTTTGCCACAGTTATCAAAATTAAGAAATTATCACTTCATTTCTTCTCCATCTTGGGTTGAAACAGAAGGATTAAAAAATTTAATTTACCATGGTCCGAGTGTTCATGATCTTATTAGTTCAGTAAGCTTTTTAGAAATGTCAAAACCTGAAGAAGGAATGGTTGAGCTTTTAAAAAAAAGAGATTTAATGCCAAAATATGGGGGGAAAAACCCTTACGTTCCTGAAGAAAAAGATTATATGGTGATAAAAGAAGAACCTGATCTTGTTTGGTTTGGGGATATGCACCACAAAGGGTATGCAACTTATCGTGGAACCACAATACTAAATTCTGGGTGTTGGGAAGGGCAAACAGATTTTCAAAAAAAGATGGGACACACTCCGACCCCATGTGTATTTCCGGTAATTAACTTAAAAACAAGACAAATTTATGAATCACAATTCCTAAGAGATGGACTTGAAAGAGAAGTAGAAGAAAACCAAAAAAAGTGAAAACAAAATGGTTGAGATACAAACCCCACAAAATAAAATTATTCAAAGCGAAGAGAATGTTCAAAATACTTCTCGCGCACAATCTGAAAAAAAGTTTAATGTTCCATTTAATGAAGAAGAGAAAATGAAACAAGAAATAGTAAAAAAACTTACTCCTGAAGAAATGATTTCTCAAGAAATACCTTTTGTTGCAGAAGCAAGTGTAAAAAACTATTTTAAGATAATTCAAAAACAATCAAGATTAGTTTTTGATGCAGCGCAACTTGCAAAGAAAAAAGGATTTGATTTATCAACAACTGTAGAAATAACTCCTGCAGTTGATTTGGCGGATCGTGCAGAAACAATTATTGGTCTTACTGGGCTTGCAAAAAGATTTAGAGAAATATTTGGGGAAATGAAAGATCGGAGAAAAGCATATTTTAAATTATTTGAAGAGATACTTGAACAAAAATGGTGGAAAATTCCTGAAGAACAAAAGAGAGTAGAAATTGGGATCAAAACCTGTTTATTAATTGAAACCGAAGGAGTTGTTGTTGCACCACTGGATGGAGTGCCTAAAGTAGAAATAAATTCAAATCCGGATGGATCAAAATACATTGATATTTATTTTGCGGGACCAATTAGGGCAGCCGGGGGAAGTTCAACTGTTATTCCTCTAATTTTGGGAGACTTTGCAAGAACATATTTGGGACTTGATAAATACAAACCCACTCAAGAAGAAGTAGAGAGATATGTTGAAGAAATTGGAATTTACCAAACAGAAGTAATTTCAAGGCAATATATAATGGCTGATGAAGAAATACGAACTATAATTAACGGTTGTCCAGTTTGTATTAATGGGGTTCCAACAGAACTTGTAGAAGTATCGGCACATAGAGATGTACCAAGAGTTCCAACAAATAGAATTAGAGGGGGAATGGGGTTAGTTGTGTCAGAAGGACTTGCATTAAAGGCATTGTGGGTAATGAAGACTGCAAAAGACCTTGGATTAAATTGGGATTTTTTAGAAAAAATTGTTAAAGTAGAAAAAACTCAAACAAAAATAGAAGTAAAACCAAACAAAGCATATTTAGACAGACTTGCTGCTGGGAGACCAATATTTGCTTATCCAAGTACTTGGGGTGGATTTAGACTTAGGTATGGGCGAGGAAGAAACACAGGGATAATGGCAAAAGCAATTCACCCTGCAACGATGATTGCGCTTGATGAATTTTTGGCTGTTGGGACGCATGGAAGAATAGAAAGGCCTGGAAAAGCAACACAATTTTTTCCATGCACAAGCGTTGAGGGGCCGATAGTTTTGTTAAAAGATGGAACTGTGATGAGGCTCACTTCAAAAGAAGATGCTGAATTAATAAAGGCAAATATTGACAAAATAATTTATGTCGGGGACTTACTTGCTTCGTTTGGGGATTTTAAAAAAAGTGCGCACCCTTTGATTCCTGCGGGGTATTGTGAAGAATGGTGGCAACTTGATTTAAGAAAAGCGGTTTTAGATGAAATAAAATTAGGTAAATTAAAAGAAATGGGGTTTGAGAAATTACTTAAATCAAGGATAAAAGAATTAAAAGAAGTTTCTGAAGCTAATGCAATAAAATTAACAAAAGAAATTGGGGTTCCATTACACCCTAATTTTTTGCATTATTACAAAGCAATTAATGTAAGGGAAATAAAAATGCTTCATGATTTTTTTTCAACTGGGGAAATAATAAAAAGTGAAGTTGAAGGAAAAGAAAAAGTAATTCTAAAACTTGAACACAAAATTGAGGAGAAAAAATTAATGGAAAAAATAGGGCTGCCGCACAAAATACTGGACAAGTCTATTGTTGTGGATGATTTTGCTTTGAGTTTAATTGAAACATTTTCTTTAAGTACAAAAAAACAGAGTTCTGCTGAAAACGTGATTGAATATTTAAGTGAAATTAGTGGATTTATAATTAAAGATAAAGCAGGGTCTTTTCTTGGAGGAAGAATGGGTAGACCAGAACAAGCAAAGGCGCGACAAATGATTGGTAATCCGCATGTGTTATTCCCAATAGGGCTAAAAGGAGGAAATACTCGAAATATAAATAAGGCAACTTCTCCTGAAAATAATGAATCTGGTAAAGTTACTGTTGAAATTTCAGAATATTATTGCCCAACCTGCAAAAAAATTTCTTTTGACAATGTCTGTACGACTTGTATTGTTAAAGGGGTAAAACTATCGTATTGTAAACACTGTTCAAAAAGTGTTACTGGAGAAAAATGTGGTATTTGTGGAAATAAAACAATTGGGGCTGGAGAACATGAAGTAGATATTCGTGCGATAATGGAGAAAGCGAAAAAGAATATTAAAGAATCAAATTTACCTGACCCAATTAAAGGGGTAAAGGGACTAATTTCAGAGCTAAAAGAAGCTGAGCCTTTAGAAAAAGGAATATTGAGAGCAAAACATGATGTGCACATATTTAGAGATGGAACATCAAGATTTGAATTACTAAACGCGGGAATAACGCACTTTATGCCAAACGAAATTAATTTAACTGTTGAAAAAGTAAAAGAACTTGGGTATGTAAAAGACATTTTTGGAAACGAAATCACTAGTTCAGATCAAATGATTGAAATTTATCCGCAAGATATTGTTGTAAATGAAACTTGTGGAGATTGGCTTGTTAGAGTAAGTCAGTTTTGTGATGATCTTTTAGAAAAGTTTTACAAACAACCAAAATTTTATAATGCAAAAACAAAAGAAGATCTAATAGGGCACCTAGTGCTCGGACTTGCGCCCCATACTTCAGCGGCAGTAAATGCAAGAATACTTGGATACACAAAAGCAAGATTAGGATTTGGACACCCATATTTTGTTTGCGCAAAAAGAAGAAATATTGATGGGGACCAAGACTCAGTAATGTTACTAATGGATGGGTTACTTAATTTCTCTCAAAAATATCTTTCAAACAAAAGTGGGGGAAGAATGGATGCTCCACTTGTTTTTACAATAATAATTAACCCGAGTGAAGTTGATGATGAAGTGCATAAAATGGAAACTTGTTGGGAATTTCCACTTGAATTATATGAAAAGTCTCTTGCGGTTTGTGAACCAAACATGCCAATTGAAACAGTAAAAGATTTGCTTGGAAAAGAAAAACAATATTCTGGATTGGGATATACTCATGACACACAACTCTTTGATGAAGGCCCAAAAACATCAAGATATATTCAATTAAAATCAATGGATGAAAAAATACAACGACAAAACACCCTGCAGAAAAAAATACTCGCTGTGAATTCAAAAGATGCGCTTGAAAAAGTAATGGGATCACATTTCTTGCCGGACATAATTGGAAACGCAAGAGCATTCTCAAGACAAACATTTAGATGTACTTCTTGTAACGAAATATATAGGAGAGTACCCCTTTCAGGAACATGTTACAAATGTGGAAAACAAACTATAATTCTTACAATCCACGAAGGATCAGTAAGAAAATACTTAAAAATTGCGCAAAATATGGCACGACAAGAAAACTTATCTTCTTATTTAATCCAAAGACTTGATATGATTGAAAAAGAAATTGATTCTGTGTTTAAGAGTGACACAGTAAAACAAAAG
>CAZIEL010000009.1:0-15095 GCA_964538165.1 uncultured archaeon
ACAGCTAATGGGTGGATTAAATGTCAGATTGTCTTTTTTGCGGAACCTTTGTTGGCGAAGAGAATGGAGATGGTGGAGCTAAAGGGCGAACTATTGGAAATAGAGATGTTTGTGAACAATGCCTTGCAGAACTAAAATATTGGCTTAATGGAACATTAGCTAGATCTCCAAGTATGCGAGAAAAAAAACTTGAAGAAGAGGAAGAATTTACTAATGATATTGAGCCAGAAAATGATTCTACTGAAGCTGTTGATGAATCAAGTAATAATGATTCTAATCCTTTTAGCGCAGGAAGTAAAATCTAAATTTAATTGTGATCAAATGAAAGCAATTATATTTGCTGTAGATGAAGTCTTAGTAGATTCGCTTGCCCCCCACGTTAAATTATGTCAAGACATAAACAAAAGATAAAATTTAGAATTAAACCTTCCATCAAAAGGATTACAAAGAACACTTATTAGTTTAAAATAAATTAATTGCTAAACAATATTTATTTATGCAAAAGTTCTTTTTTAACTAACTCTGCTTGCTTAACCATTACTTTTGCATGTTTAATAGGAGAAAGATTAGTTGTCATTTCAAGGGTAATTGTTTTTAAATTAGGACAAGAATCAATGATTTCTCGAGCAATTAACATTATTTCCTTGCTAGTTTTTTGAGTGGGTTTAATTATTGAATGAGTGTCATAATACCCCTTTGCAGCATCAAAGGAAGGAACATTTAAGTGAATTTGATACACGTCATTAACTGTTGAATTTAAAATTGAAGTAAAGTAATCTTGAATATCTCCTTTGAATAAACCATTCTTGATTTTGTGGGCTCCAGAAACATAATTATGCGAAATGTCAATTAAAAGTCCCGCCCTTCCTTTCGAAATAATTCTTTTCATGTAATCTGGAGAGGTAACATAATCCAAAGCAAATTTATTTCCAACTCTTGCAAATTCATCAGTATAGGGCACGGTTTCAAAAATAATCTTTTTTTGAACAACTTCATCAAGAAATTTTATACTCCTTAAAGTGTTTGAAACCATTAATTCAATTGAAGAATTTGAATCATTCATTGCAGAGTACCCCGCGTGAAACCCAACAGCAACCGGATTTGATTCATTAAGTGCCCTTACAATATTTGGGTATTGAATCATAGTAGGAATAAAAGTATTATTCTCAAGCCCAATATGTAAGTTACGCAAGGGATTATGCAAGTTATATTTCAATCCAAAATCAATTATTTGTTTGATTTCTCCATCAACATGGCAAGTTTCAATTCCAACAAGTAAATTTGAGTTTTTAATAATTGACAAAGCTTCTTTATCACTTGGAAGACCAGTACACCAAGAAGCATATATTTCAACCATACTCATTAACCTAATCAATAAAGCAAAAAATGCAAATACTATTTATAAAACAAACTAGTTCAAACTTAAACTATCAAAAATATCCTTAAATAAAAGAAAAGCATTGTATTTAGCATGCATTTTACAAAAAAAGCAGGATTTGTTAAAGGACAAGGTACTATTGAATATTTGGTTGTAATTGGAGTTGTTGTAGTTATTTCTTTGGTTGTTGTTGGATTAATGACTTCAACAATTGGTTCTTCTTCAAGTAGTGTTACTTCAACTTCAGGAAAAATATCTCAAGCAACAAGCATGATAAGTATTACTGATGCAGTAGTGGATCTTGACGGCAATGGAATAATTTCATTAAAAAATAATTCAGGGACTGAATTAAATATTACAAAAATTATTATCAACGGAAAAGATTCTAATTATAATTCAGGAATTTCTCTTCCACAAGGATCAAATATTCCTTTTGGATTAATTAATTTGGGTTCATTTTGTACTTGTGATTATGCAGGGCAAATAAAGAGTTGCGAAATAAAGATTTATTCCTACACAACTTATGATTCAGCCCGATTGGATAAAGAACCAATTATCATTACAGCGAGTATTGATTGTGTTGAAGAAGTAAATGCAACTAATCCAAATAATGTAATCCGACCCGATATTACCCAAAATTCTCAAACCCCAATCTCACTTTGTCCATACACAATATCTTCCCCAGGAGAATATGGCTTAACTGGAAATCTTTCTTCAACTGGAACATGTATCAAAGTTAATTCAAATGATGTTAATATCTATGGAAATGGACATTCAATTACAGGCAATAATACAGAGTATGGTATTGATGCTTCTGCACAAGATTCCGATGCATACGACAATCTTTACGTAGAAGATATAACTTTGTCAAATTTTTCCATAGACATTTATTCTAACGGTGTTGGAAATCCCCCAAATTATACAACTGCCTACAAGGGAGGTTCAATAACCATAATTAATTCAACTATTTCATCAATAACCAGTAATGCAAGTTTTTCTCCTTCAGATGGAGGTTCAGCAAGAGGCGGAGCAATAACAATTTGGAATTCAAACATTGGCTCAATTTCTACTACCGGAAGTTATGGCGAGCCATATAGAAGAGGAGGAATGGGAGGAGATGTAAATGTATATAATTCAACTATCCAACTTTTAGAATCCAATGGCGGTTGGGGTGGATATCATGGCGGTTCGGGGGGCACTATAAACATATCTAATTCAAGAGTGATAAACGTTACAAGCAAAGGCGGAGACAATACTGGCGACTTAGATAGTGCAGGAAACGGAGGAATAATAAGATTTTATGATTCAAATACAACTTATGTAAGCGTTCATGGAGGGGATCAAAATTGGCCACATTATTGGATACCTGCAGGAAATGGAGGAAGTGTTATATTCAATAGTTGCCCATCAATAATTCCAAGTGTTGATATTACTGGCGGAATTCATCGTGGAGGCGGATCTAATGGAGCTTCTGGAACAATTGATCCGCCAAGTTGTACCACATAAACTAATTTCTAAATTCAAATGCAAAGACAAAACTTCCCACACAACTCTTAGAAAGGATTACACCATAAACTACTCTCTTCGCACTTATTAACGCAGAGGCCGAGATTTGAACTCGGGCTCCAATAAAGGAATACGCTATCCGGCCTTTTAATACAAAAGCAATCCCTTTTCTTTTCGCTGTGAAGCATCTGCTTCACAACGCTCCGCAAAGTCATTGACTTTGCTTAGTGGGATAGGAGCACTTTTTCTTTTTTCGAAAAGAAAAAGGGCTGCTTCCAGGCGTACGCATTAAACCGCTCTGCCACCTCTGCAATTTGTTGGCATTAATAAATTAATTTTCAAAGCTAAAGTTTTAATAAGAATCATTAAGACTTTTATTATGCGACTCTGGAGCATTCACCCCAAATACTTGGACAATATTGGCCTTGTTGCTCTTTGGAGAGAAGGATTACTTGCAAAAGCAGTACTTGAAGGTAAAACAAAAGGATATACAAATCACCCCCAACTTGAAAGATTCAAAAATCAAAAAGCACCAATCAAGACAATAAATGCATATTTGGCAGAAGTTTGGATTGAAGCAAGTAATAGAAGTTATGCTTTTGATAAAAACAAAATTAACTTTAGTGAATGTAATGAAGTAATAAAAGTAAATTCAGGACAAATAGAATATGAGTATTTGCATTTGCTAAAAAAACTTAAAACAAGAAATATTTCACAATATATGAAAATAAAGAAAGAAAATAAAATCAAAGCACACCCATTAATAAAAATAAAAATCGGGCCGATTGAAGAGTGGGAAATACTCAATAAAAAAGTTAAATCCAAAAAAAATCAAGGCCTCAAAAATAAAGCTACCTTAAAATCATGAACATCTTCATTAAAACCAAACTTTTTAAACCAAGAGATTTTTTCTTTTAAAGTAATCGTAATTAATTCTTTTACTTTTTTTGACTTCGCTTTTTTCTTTAACGCTTCAACAAGCATTGAACCAACCCCCATTTTTCGATAATCAGAAAGAACATATATTGAGCGAAGTTCTGATAATCTTCTTGAATAAAAATCGAGTATAATTATGCCAACTATTTTTTCATCATCTTGGGCAACTATTACATCATTTTCTTTTATTTGAGAAGAAATATCTTTCTTGGTTCTTTTAAGAAGCAATCCCTCTTTTGCACCCAAATTTATGATTGAAACAATTTGAGAAAAATCCTTTTTTACTGCATCTCTTATAATTACCATCAAGACCCCTTCATTTGGATATTTAACAAATCAAAGAATAATAATCTTTCTCTCAACCATAATCAAATTAACTTTTTTTGTCTAAGTGTTTCATAAGCAAATACTGGTGCAACTGCTCCAATAGTAAAAAATCTAGTTTTGTTTTTCATTTGAATTTTGACTACTTTATCCATCAACGCCATTTTTTCTCTTGATAATCCACTTGATTCACTCCCAAACACAATAACATGCTTACCTTCGCTTAAGTTTATTGAGAAAAAATCTTCGCCAGTATTGGGAGAAGTTCCAATTATTGTGTATCCTTGTTTTTTTAGTGCTTTTATTCTCTTCTCAAAGTTTGAGTGAACTAAAACATGATCAAGAGTTTGTTTGTTTCTAAAATCGGGGATCCAAGAGTCAATAATATTAATCACTTTTTGATGATTTTTTGGCAACGAAGAACCAGTAAGCTCAATTTCTATCCCCGCAGCAAGCCCCAAATGAATCATTTGTGCTAAATCACGAGGATCACGAAAAGAATCAAACAATAAAACTAACTTATTTTGCACAAATATCAAATATTTTATTAATAAAATAGCTTTTAATTATTGTTAATGAATTTATTTATATGAGAATTAGAAATAACCCAATTGGAATAGTTGGCGCTTCAAACAATCCAGAGAAATATGGTTACAAAGTAGTTGAGGCTGTGAAAAAAATTACAAGTAATGTTTACCCAATAAATCCAAATGAAACTCAAATATTTGGACTTAAAACATATTCTTCCCCACAAGAGATAAAAAATAAATTAGATATTTTAGTTTTTGTTACTCCTCCAGCAGTAACTTTTGATGTTTTAAGTAAAAGCATAACAAATGCAAACTTTTTTTGGTTCCAAGTAGGGAGTTTTGACGAAAAAGTAATTGAATTTTGCAATAAAAATAAATTAGAATTTGAAAACACTAAATGTATTATTATTGAGAGTTCAAAAATTAAAACGAATTAATTAAATTTTTTTTAAAAAAGCAAGCGTTTTTAAGTATTATTAACACAGATATCTCGCCTTAGTTAAGTGATTTTATGCCAACCGAAATATTCTTTTTTCAAATAGTTCAAATAATTGTGGCAGCAACATTATCAACACTACTGCTTAGAAAATTAAATCAACCCAATTTATTTGCATATATAATCGCGGGAATACTAATTGGGCCCCTAATTATTGGTAATATTAATTGGGCATCAATTGGAGTTCCATTCAATTTCGGGATTAAAGAAATTACTCCGGAAATTAAATTACTTTCTGAATTAGGCGCAGCATTTTTACTTTTTTCTATTGGGATTGAAACTTCAGTTGGAAGATTATTAAAAAGTGGAAAAGCACTAATGGTGGGAACAATTTTACAAGTTATTGGAGTAGTATTAATTACAATTATTCTAACCTCATTTACTGGCCTTTTAAGTTTTGAAGCAGCATTATTTGTTGGAGCAATTGTTGCATTTTCCTCAACCATGATTGTAATTAAAATGCTTGCCGATTCAAAAGAAACCAATACTTTAAATGGAAGAGTAATGATTGCAATCTTACTAATCCAAGACTTTTTAGTAATATTATTTGTACCACTTTTGCAAAACTTTTCCCAAATAACAAACCCCTCATTTTTTGCGCCAATTATGGCAAAAAGCATTGTCCTTGTAATTATTGCGCTTCTTGCAAACCGATTTATCTTTCCAAGATTATTTAACATTGCTTCAAAAGAAAGCGAATTATTCTTTTTAGCAAGTATCTCAACCGCTTTACTTTTTATTAGTGCAAGTTATTTACTCGAAATCCCAATTAGTGTTGGAGCATTTATTGGAGGGCTTGCGATAAGTAATTTACCTTACAATACAGCAATATTTTCTAGAATAAGAGCACTTCGAGATTTTTTCCTCACAATATTCTTTGTTTCTCTTGGAGCTGAACTTAGTTTTGCATTTGGAAACTTACCACTCGCATTAATGATAATAATTTTCTTAATAATTTTCATACTAAAACCAATTGTTTTCTTTATTGTTAGTTTACTTTCTGGATATGGTAGTCGACTTGGAATTGAAGTTGGTTTTAGTCTTGCACAAGCTTCAGAGTTTGGATTTATTATTGCAGGACTAGGACTTAGTGCGGGGATAATTAGTAATGAATTATTCTCATTCATGGTTGCAATTACTGCTTTTTCAATGATTATTACTCCTCACTTAATGAATTATTCCCCAAGATTTTCAAATTTCATTACAAACAAATTAAATAAGAGTTTAAAGCTTTCAAAAGTACCTCTTTTTAATAAAAGAGTGGATGAGATTAGAAAAATTCCCGAAAAAAGAAAATTAAATAATCATATAATAATAATTGGCGGAGGAATAATTGGGAGAAAGCTTTCAAGAAAGTTAAAAATTAGAGAGGAAGTTATTATTGTTGATTCTGATCCAGAAGTTGTTCTCCAAGGACAAAAAGAAGGACTTCCTTTTGTTTATGGTACTGCTGAAGATGAAGAAGTTCTTGATAGACTTGATCTTAGTGATTCAAAATTAATTGCAATAACAATGCTAAATCACAAGGATTCAATTAGTTTTGTTAAAGCAATTAAAAAAGCAAGTCCAAAATCAACTATTTTTACTTCAGCAAGTCATTTTTATGATGCGGAAGATTTTTACAAAGCTAAAGTAGATTATGTTTCTTTAACAAATTTAAATGGAATAAATGATTTGTATAAAAAGATAACGGAGTTTAATGGAAAAAATAAAATATTTTTGAATGAAAAAACAAAAATAGCTCACTTAAAATATATCGAAAATGAATCTTCCGAAGAACAAAAATATAAAAAAAGAATTATGTCTTAATAAAATAAATCAGTCATTTCATTATTATGTCAGCTAAAACGCCAAAAAACAGGCTAAATGGGGGTTTATAAAGCCATTTATGCGATTCTTTGTTATTAGAAGGGAAATAAAATTATGGAATTTAAAGAACTAAAATTAAATGAAAAATTGTTAAGATCAATTGAAGAATTGGGTTATAAAGAACCTACGGGAATACAAGCAAAATGCATTCCGCTAATTCTTGAAGGAAAAGATGTTGTTGGTCAATCTTTAACAGGCTCCGGAAAAACCGCTGCTTTTGGGTTACCAATAATGCAAAACATTGTTCCAGGAAATGGAATACAAGCATTAGTTTTGACTCCAACACGAGAACTTTGTAGTCAAGTTACTGAAAGTTTACTTAAAATGTCAAAGTATTACCCAATAAATATTGCTGGAATATATGGTGGAGTTGGATTTTATCAACAAGTTGAGGATGTTAGAAATGCTGAAATGATTGTTGCTACTCCTGGAAGGTTACTTGATCACATAAATAGAAGAAATGTTGGCCTTAGAAATGTAAAATTCATGGTTCTTGATGAAGCGGATAGAATGCTTGATATGGGGTTTGAAGAAGATGTTGAAAAAATATTTAGTTACACTAACAAAAGCAGACAAACTGTCTTATTTAGTGCAACAATGCCTGATGCTGCAAAAAGATTAATCCACAAATACTTAAAAAACCCAATAATGATTAAAGAACAATTGTATGTAGATAGGAGTTTACTAAAACAATCATTTTATAGTCTTAATAGTGAATTTAAGTTTTCTTTATTAGTTCATTTAATAAAGAGTCAAAATACTTTTTCAGCAATTGTTTTTTGCGGAACAAAAAGAACAGTTGATAAGATTGCCAGAAACTTGCGCTCACAAAAAATTGATTCAATGCCAATTCACGGGGATTTAACTCAAAGTAAAAGAACTCAAGCAGTTAATGCTCTTAAGAACGGAAAAATTGATGTGCTGGTTGCCACGGATGTTGCTGCAAGAGGACTTGATATTGATAATATTACTCACATCTATAATTATGATGTTCCAAGAACTCCTGAAGAGTATGTACACAGAATTGGAAGAACGGCTAGAGCAGGAAAAAGTGGAGAGGCAATTACATTAGTTAGTGAAAGAGACTATAAGGCATTTAATGAAATATTAAAAGAAAAAAATCTCAATATTGTTCAAGCAACAGTTCCAGACTATGAAAAACTTGTTTTGAAAAGGGATTTTGGACACGATAATCGAGATGGGTATCAAAATAGAACAAATTATTCAGATAGGACAAATTATTCTCAGCAAGGATATGGACAAAGAAATAATTTCCACGGAACTTCAAGAAGAGATTTTGTTCAAGGAAATTATTCACAAAGAGACTCATATAGACCACAAAGATCAAGACAAGAATATGGGGGTTCAAGTTACTCAAGACCATACGGCGAAGGCACTAGCAACAATTCAAACGAAGCATATTCAAATAGACAATCTTACCCTCACCCTAGACCATCACATTCCTTCCATAAACCAAAACCTTCATTTGGCGGACATTCGCACTCATATTCACAATCTGCTCCAAGTTCGTATTCCAACAGAAATGATTCATATTCAAACACTACTGGACAAGAAAGAACCCCAAGAACTTATGCTCCGTATAAAAGAAATGAGTCTTATTCAAAAGCCCCAAGTAAAGAAAATTTTTATTCAAAAGGACAATCAAATGAAAAGCCACATTCTAGAGATGATTCTCACTCAGGGGTACATTTTGCTCACAAGGGCCAACATTCTTTTGGAAAAAAGAAGAAAAATTTTCAAAGAAAAAGATTTTAAAGGCAAAAAACCATTTCTATTTTATGAAATGTGTAAAGTGTGGAACAACCGCAACTATTTATAACAAACAAGGTGTCCCTGTTTGTTCAAGACATAGAGAAACAAAAGTTTCTGCTCCATTTTGCCCAGAGTGTTCTTCAATTATGACGCTTAGAGAAGGGAAATATGGAAAGTTTTGGGGATGTAGTGCTTACCCTATGTGTGATGGAATACAAAAACTTTGAAATTAACATTTTAAAATAACTCAAACTCTTCTTTTAAAATCTTTATAACCAAACTTTTTTATTAGTCTAAATTTTCCTTTTTTATGCAAAAGTATTGAAGGAAGATTAATTCCATTAAAAGTAGTATTTTTTACCATTGAATATATTGCCATATCTAAAAAAACAAGTTTTTGACCAATCTTTAATTCCCTAGGGAAGGAATAATCTCCAATTATATCTCCCGAAAGACAAGTTACTCCTGCCAAACGATACTTATACTTGTGTTCATCAAATTTCCCTGATCCAATAATTATTGGAGTGTAAGGCATTGCAAGTACATCCGGCATGTGTGCTTCAGCTGAAGTATCAAGAATTGCTATTTTTCGATCATTATCAACAATATCCATTACTTGGGATACTAATATTCCTGTGTTTAAAGCTACAGCCTCACCCGGTTCTAAATAAACTTCAACTCCAAACTCTTTCTTAAATTGAATAATTGTTTCACAAAGCAAATCAATATCATAATCACTTCTTGTAATATGGTGCCCGCCACCAAAATTAACCCATTTCATTTTTCTAATCTCTTCTCCAAAGTTTTTACTAATCACATCAACAGTTCGTTTTAAAGAATCTGAATTTTGTTGACACAAAGTGTGAAAATGAATTCCAACTATTCCACTAAGATTTTGATCTTTTATTTTATCTTTGATTACCCCAAATCTTGAATAAGGGGCGCAAGCATCATACAATGCAACCTTGGTCTCAGAGTATTGAGGATTAATTCTAATTCCTGCTTCAATCTTATTTTTTTTCAAATTCTTTGAGTTTTCTAATTTAGACTTAAATTTGTTCCACTGATTGAATGAATTGAACACAATGTGGTCTGAGTATTTAACAATTTGTTGAAAATCTTCTTCAGAATAAGCTGGGGCAAAGGTGTGAACTTCTTTTTTAAATTCCTCAAACCCTAGTCTTGCTTCATTAGGCGAACTAGCACAAGTTCCATCCAAATATGTTCTTAATTGAGGAAAAGTAGAGTACATTGAAAATGCTTTTAGAGCTAAGAGTATTTTGCACCCAGTTCTTTTTTTTATATTTTGAAGTATCTTTAAGTTTTCTTCAAGAGCAACCTCATCAACTATATAACAAGGGGTCTTTACTTTTCTAATATCAATCCTTTGAAATCCACTTGCGTCCATGGTAATCCCTGTTTTCCAATTTCTTCCATAAATGGATCTGGATCCATTTGTTCTATATTGAATACTCCCTCTCCTTTCCATTTACCAGTAAGAATAAGTTTTGCTGCTAAAACTGTTGGTACTGCAGTCGTGTAAGAAATTGCTTGTGATTGTACTTCTTTATAGCATTCCGCGTGATCGCAAACATTATAGATGTAAATTTTCTTTTCTTCTCCATCTTTTTTTCCTTCAAACACACACCCAATTACTGTTTTTCCTGTATAATTCTCAGCAAGAGAAGAGGGATCAGGAAGAAGTGATTTTAGAAACTTTATAGGGACAACTTTTTTCCCTTCATAATCTACCTCATCAATTCTTGTCATACCAATATCCTCAAGTACTCTTAAATGGGTAATATAATTTTCTGAAAAAGTCATCCAAAACCTCATCCGTTCTAGACCTTTGATATTTTTTACTAAAGACTCCATTTCTTCGTGATATAATAAGTAACTTTCTTTTGGACCCACTATAGGATAATCAAACGTAAAATGAATACTATTTGGATTAATTATTGGCGGAGTTTCAACCCAACCCCCATTTTCCCAATGTCTTACTATTTGAGTTACTTCTCTAATGTTAATTTCAGGATTAAAGTTTGTTGCAAATGCCTTCCCATGATTTCCAGCATTGCAATCCAAAATATCAATGTATCTTATTGAATCAAACAAGTGTTTTTGTGCATATGCACAATAAATATTTGTAACACCTGGATCAAATCCGCACCCTAATAACGCCATTAATCCTTTATTTTTGAATTTATCCTGATACGCCCATTGCCATTTATATTCAAATTTTGCAACATCTTTTGGCTCATAATTAGCTGTATCCATATAATTTACATTAGCTTCAAGACAAGCATCCATTATTGTTAAATCCTGATAAGGTAATGCAACATTAATTACTAATTCAGGTTTTACTTTATTTATTAGAGAAACAAGTTCTGACACATTATCAGCATCCACTTGCGCAGTTTCAATTATTTTTCCAAGATTGTTTTTAATATCTTGAGCAATTTTATCACATTTTGACTTTGTTCTGCTTGCAAGGCAAATATGTGTAAAAACATCAGAGTTCATGGCGGCTTTTTTTGTTACAACTGCTCCAACTCCGCCCGCACCAATAATTAATACTCTTGACATTATATCGCCCCCAAAATCATTTTAAAAAAAATATTACTATAGAAAAAGTCGTTGGAAGTATTTAATAAACTATTTTTTTTTATAAAAAAATTTGTAAGTTAATAAAGTGTAAAGAAGTTTTGAGGCAATAAAATCTGAAGATTTACTTTTTGGATCCGGACAAAGTTCAACCAAATCAAGTCCAATCACGTCTCTTGATTTGAATACTTCCTGCATAAAATTAATCACATCATACCAAAATAATCCGCCCGGCTCTGGAGTTCCAGTTGAAGGAAAAAGAGAGGGATCAAACACATCAAGATCAATTGTTAAATAAACTTTATTTTTTAATTTGGAAATTGCTTTTTTAATCCATTTCTTATTATTATAAATATCCTTTGCAAAAAACACACTATTAGTACTCATATTATTTTTTTCAGAAATGTCCATACTTCTAATACCAACTTGAACAATATTTGCAACTTCTTTTGCTCGGCTCATTACACAAGCGTGATTATTTTTTGACCCATGATAAGAATCCCTTAAATCAGAATGAGCATCAAGTTGAAGTACACTTATATCCCCAAATTCTTTTGCATGTGCATAAATTGAACCAATACTTACTGAATGTTCTCCCCCAATTAAAGCAACAAATTTTTTATCAGTAATAAGTTGAGTTACTTTTTTTTCAACAGATTTTACCATTTCTTCAGGAGTGTTAAATCCATCCAATGGAGACTCTGTATATATCCCTTCTTTATAAACCTCTATTTTTGTTTCAATATCATAAAACTCCATGTTTGGAGAAGCTTCAATTAATGCACTGGGACCCTTATTAGCTCCCTTAACATACGTACTTGTCCCATCATAAGGGACTGGAAGCAAAACAATTTTTGATTTAGAAAATTCAGTATACTCAGTTGGAAAATCGCCATAAACTAATTTTGAAGCCATCTAACCACTAATATAAAGGAGAAGCACAGAATTTAAAAGATTGGTATATCAAAGAGAAGCGACGAATTTAAAAGATTGGTAAAAATTGATAATCACTCAATAATAATTTGTTTTGGATTCTTTTTTTCTTCAATTTTTAAGGTTAGAAGCAAAAATGCAGCAAAAAACAAGATTAAAGAAGCAATAAAAAAAACCGTGTGATATGCTTCTATTTGTGCTTTGAGTATCATTAACGCTGCTGCTTGACCCACAACTAATTGATTTGTTGTATTAACAACACTATTTTTGGCGATTGCAAGTAAATTGGTTTCAGTAGCATTTGTTAATATGGTTGCAAATAATGCAATTCCAAATGCACCAGAAATATTTCTCACAAGGGCAAGTACTGCACTAGCTTCCCCAATTTCTTCATCAGGCACTGCGGAAGCAATAATACTTGTTCTTTGAGACATTCCTAATCCTAAACCAAATGCCATTACTCCAAGAGGCAAGATGATATCAATCGCTGTCGAACGCGCATCAAGACCAGTAAATAAAAATAAACCTCCTGCTGCAATTAAAGTACTCGCAAGAAGAACATTTCTTGTTGAAACTATTCCAGTCAATCTTGCTCCTATTTGAGAAGAGATTACCATAAAAAAAGCCATTGGAATAAACAAGTATCCTGTTTCTGTTGCACTAAAACCCAAAAATGTTTGAGCAAAAACAGGAAGAAGAAATATTCCTCCCATCATTCCCATGAATGTAACAAAATTGTTTATTAATGCATTATTAAACACACTATTCTTGAAAAAATTAAAATCGATTATTGGTTCGGGGTGTTTTGTATCAATTAAGTAAAATATGTAACCAAATACTAATACTGATGCATAACACAAACTACTATACACTGAAATCCAACCCCACTCATTTCCTTTATCCAAAACTAATACTAACGAAGAGAGAGCAATTCCAAGGGTTATTGCTCCCCACCAATCAAAGTGAACATTCTTTTTTCCAGAGACTGATTCATCAACAAATAAAATTGCCATTATTAAACCAATTAATCCAATCGGAAGATTTATTAAAAATATTGATCTCCAACCAAAATTATCAATTAGTGGCCCGCCTATTAATGGACCAAACACTGCTGCTGCTGCAAACGAAACAGACCATAAGCCTAATGCTTGAGCTCTTTCTTTTGGCTCTCTAAAAGTTACAGCCAAAATTGCCATTGCTGTTGGATAATCAGCAGAACCAGCAATTGCTTGTATTATTCTAAAAACAATCATCGAACTAATATCCCAAGAGATTCCTGCAAGAACTGACCCAACAATAAAAATACTAAATCCCCAAATGTAAACTTTTTTTCTTCCAATTGTGTCCCCCAGTTTTCCCCAAACCGGAACAAAAACAGCATTTGCTAATATATAGGCAGTTGCAATCCAACCACCCATAGCGACAGTAATTGAAAAATCATCAATTATTTTTGGAAGAGCAAGAGTAACTATTGTTTGATCAAGTCTACCAAGAAAAGTACCTATTATTACTGTTAAAAGAATAATCCAACGCAAATCGTTCTTTTCCATTAATTAGCACCAAGTTATTTTGATAAAGAAAAGAAGAAAATAAATTATTTGTAAACCCACATTTTTGCAGACATCCCAGTTTTTAACTCAGGATAAGCACTTGAATCAAATAAAGCCCTAACTTCAAATTCGTTTTCTTCTCTCTTATCAGAAATGTTAAACACAATATCAATTTGTCGTGCAGTTTCTCCAATTGAATCAACCACCGCAACATATTGATTTGATGGAAAAGCATCAGCAGTAAAAACAACTCTTTGACCAACTTTAATCTCATTTAATCCCTTGTCCTCTTGAATTCTGCCCACTATCCTCATTTCAGTCGGATCAATCATTTTTACTACTGGGTCTTGAACACTTGCAATGTGCCCAGGAGCATTATTTACATATACTATTATTCCATCAATTTGTGAAATAACTACTTCTCCTCCAGCAACAAACAATTTTTCTCCTTTTGAAACAAAATCCCCTTCTTTAACAAAGACAGTTTCTATTGCCCCTGGAATTTTTGGAGCAAGCGAAATAAGGGGCGCAGAAATTGTTGCCTTTTCAATATAAATCTTATTTTAAGAATCTTGAAAGTACATTACCCCAAAAATTAGAGTAATAATAACAAGCAGAATTATTACATTTGTTGCAAAAGGGTGTTTTGAAGAAAGATCTTTAACTCTAAAACCAATAACCCTTAGCGGGTTATGTTTTTCTTTGTTCTCAACTTCTTTGGCATCCAAAAACTTTTTTTCTTTTGGTTCAGACATAATATCCACAATCAATTTTTAGAATTTTAATTAAAGCTCTGCAAAGCACAAATTAATTAAAAATTGAAACGTTTTAATACACATCAGTTAGCCAAAATTTTGTTATTTTGACTAATAACTTAGGTTTCACATATTTGCAAATATATATTCTTTATGGAGGTGAACTCCTGATTGTTTCTTCACAATGCATATAAAGGAAGTTTGAAGGTATATGTTAGTTTTTGAGTTTTTGTGGAGGAATTGTTATGAAAACAAGGAGCAATTTTGAGAAAGAACTTTTCTTTAAACAAATGAGAGTCGCATATTGGGAAAAATTTGGTTCCCTACCAAACCAAGAAACAACAATGGAGGTGGTGGATTACTGAGTTAGTCTTTTCATCATTGGAAAACCTTTAGCACCCCATTACTAGAGAGTTGTGGATTTGTCTTGCTGGAAAAAAA
>CAZIEL010000010.1:0-15086 GCA_964538165.1 uncultured archaeon
AAACTAAATTGTGGTGTCGCTTCAATTGTTGAACAACAAGCTTTAGCAGCAATTGGTCAAGTTCTTTTAATGAATGAGTATACTAAGCGCTTTGATTTATTTGGAATTAATTGTGCGCAAGTATTGCTCTCAGGACACGATCTCTTAAACGAAACTTGTTCTTCTAATATAAAAAATACTTTTGATTTTTTCTTTCAAAATAATATTGTTGCGATTGTGAATGAAAATGATGTTGTTGCAACTGAAGAATTAAGAAAAAACGGAGTCTTTACTGATAATGATTCGCTTGCTTCTCTAATTGCAACTCAAATTCGAGCGGATTTACTTGTAATACTAACAAAAACAAATGGTTTAATTGGAAGAGATGGAGTTGTGTTAAGCGAATTTAACTCAATATCCCAGTTGCTTGTAATGGGTTCAAAATCTAGTGGGGGTAGGGGTGGTATTGACTCAAAAATTAAGGCAATTATTAATGCTTCAAGTAAGGGTTGTGATGTTTTTGTTTCAGGAAAAGGGAGTTTTTGTGGGTTTTCAAGCGGTTTAGCAAAAGGAACTATGACTAGGAAGAATTCGTTTTTGGACAAAGGGGGAAGTATTAAAATACCTTAATTGTTTAGTTTGTTTAGGATTGTGACTTTATGCCAGAAGAGAATAAGTTGCCGGATTATAATAAACAACCAAGTGAATGGTATACTGAGATTATCCAAAAGGCAGAACTTGCGGACATTAGGTATGGAGTTAAGGGTTGTATTGTTTTTCAAAATTGGTCAGTTGAAGCAATGGAATTAATGTATGATTTCATGGAAAAAGATTTAAAAAAAAGAGGACACAAAAATTATTGGTACCCCACTTTAATTCCTGAATCTTATTTTTACAAAGAAGCTGAACACATTGATGGGTTTTCTCCTGAAGTATTTTGGGTAGAAAAGGGTGGAACTGATAAATTAGAAGAGAGGCTTGCCTTAAGGCCAACTAGTGAAACAGCTTTTTACACAATGTTTGCACTTTGGATTAGATCTTACAAGGACCTTCCATTTAAAACTTACCAAAGGGCTCAAGTTTTTAGATATGAATCAAAAGCAACAAGACCCTTTTTGAGATCAAGAGAGTTTCATTGGATTGAAACTCATTGTGCTTTTGCTACTGAAGAGGAAGCTTTTAGGAATGTAATGGATGATATGGAGACAACAAAGAGAATAGTGTTTGGTGTTTTTGGGGTACCAACAATTGTTTTTCAAAGACCTGATTGGGACAAGTTTGCTGGAGCAAGCAAAACTTTTGGAGCGGATGCAATTACTCCGAGCGGAAGAGTAGTTCAACAACCAAGTACGCACATGATTAATCAGCATTTTGCAAAATCTTTTGGGGTAAAATTTGCGGACAAGGATGAAAAAGAAAAAACTCCTTTTACTACTTGTTATGGCCCGGCAATTTCAAGAATATTTGCTTCAGTTGTATTAACTCATGGGGATAATAAAGGATTGAAATTTCCTTTTGAAATTGCGCCAAAACAAATTGTTGTTATTCCAATTTTGGCTGAAAAAGAACCTAAAGTTTTAGTAAAAGCAAAAGAAATTGTGGAGCTTTTGGAAAACGAGGGGTATAGAGTTGAACTTGATAATAGTGATAAGCGACCTGGAGAAAAATATTATTTTTGGGAAATGAAAGGAGTTCCATTAAGACTTGAAATTGGCCCAAGAGATTTATCTGAAAAGAAATTAATGATTTTTAGGAGAGATACTGAAAAGAAAGTTTCTATTTTTGAAAAAGATTTGCTTAAAGAAATTGCAAAAGAAGGGAAAGATGTTAGCGAGAATTTAAAGAATACTGCGCAAAAGAGTTTTGAAGGATTAATTAAAGATGTTAAAAATATTGAAGAAATAAAATCAATTGTTGGTACTGGAATTGCTAGAGCAAATTTTTGTTCGACAGAGAAAGATGGGGAGAAATGTGCAGAGATAGTTGAAAAAGAGACTGGCGGAAAAATTAGAGGTACTAGGATTGATACAAAAGATAAGTTGATTGGCGATGGCAAATGTGTTGTTTGCGGAAAAAAAGCAACACAAGTAGTGTATATTGCAAAAGATTACTAATTTTTATGCAAGAAAAATTAATTGAGACTGCCGAGAATATTTTGTTCAAGTTCTTGGGAGTGAGAAAGAATTCAAAAATTCTTTTGATTAACGATCACGAGCCAAATTCAGTTTATGATTCATTTAAGAGTGCGTTATCAAAAAAATCAATTCCTTTTCTAGAAGAAAAGTTAAGTGAAGATAGAGACAATAGCGAACCAATTCCCCAAATTCTCGATGTTATGTTAAAATCAAAAGTAATTATTGCTCCAACTACAAAGAGTATTTCACATTGTTTTGAAACAACAAAAGCAGTTGAAAAAGGAGCGAAAGTAGTTACTCTCCCAGGGATTACTGAAGAAATTTTTTTAAAAATTGGTGAAACTGATTTGAATTGGATTTGGAAAGAAAATAATAAAATCGCAAAACAGCTCAAGGGAAAGAGTAATATAAAAATTACAACTCCTAGCGGAACAAATATTTCATTTTCAATTAAACAAAGAGAATTGCACGGATTAAAGCCAAAAAAGAAAGGGTTTATGACTAATTTTCCAATTGGAGAAGTTTATTGTGCACCAATAGAAGAAACTGCTGAGGGAGAGATATTTATTGACCATTTTAAAGGAGAAATTAAACCCTCAGATAAGGCTTGGTTAAAAGTTGAGATGGGCAAAATTGCTGAATGGAACAATGCTGCTATTCCTTTTATTCAAAAACAACAAACTGAGAATGGGTTTGTAATTGCCGAGTTTGGTGTTGGTACAAATAAGTGGCATAAAAACCCAATTGGAAATGTTCTTCATGATGAAAAGATTTTTGGAACAATTCACCTTGCTTTTGGGAATAATACTTCTTTTGGTGGAAAGAATAAGAGTCCAGTTCATAATGATTTGATATTACTCAACCCAACAGTTACTATTGATGGAAAAAAATTAGAGTGGTAATATTTAAGCAAATATTTTCTTGTGGTCTAAACAGGCATACTCCAAACTTCAACTTGACTTCCTTCAATTATTTTGTCATGCAATTTTTCAAATTTTAACCCATTTTTTTTGTAGAGGGCTTTACCCGCCTCATTTTCTACTTTTACTAATAAGAATAATCGTTGAATCCTTTTATGTTTGCATTCATTTATTGCTTGTTGTACGAGCCTTGTTCCAATGTGTTGTCCTCTCCAAGAGCTTTCAACAAAAACAGCATTAAGCCTTGCTTCTTTTGTTTCAAGAAAAAGTTCTAATTCAATAAATCCAGTTAAGATATTTACTTGTTTTGCTACAAGTATTAAAAAATGCGGATCAGTGATTCTTGAGGCTATTTTATTGGGGGTAAATTCAGTATACGGAAATTCTTTTTTAATTGTCTCGTCAAGCCAATTAGAGTATTCTGCTTTTGCTTTTTCTATTTTCAAGAAGAATTTCACCTTATTTTGAATTTGAATTATTAATATATTCTTCTATTTCTCTTTCGCTTACTGCACACCCATTATATTTTGATGCGTATAATGCTGCTTCTAATTCCAATTTTCCGTGAGCTAACTCGTGATCAAATAAATTTTGTTCATATGCTGTTGCAATCAAATCAACGCTCCTAAACATCAACAAATCTGGAAACATTGCTCGTAATGTATCAAGGTTTTGTTGGTTTACCCTGACTGGTTGTTCTTGTCTTCTTTCGAGAACTTGTTTTAATCTTGAGGGGTTTTCGATTAATGCTCTTGTGGTTCTTTCATCAACAAATAATGCTTTTGCCCCATAAACTTTTGCGAGTGCAAGCGCTTCGGCTTCGCCTAATTGAATTATTTTTAGAGCTCCATCTTTTGTAAAAAAAATATTGTTTGAAAGATTCATTATCTTTTGTTGATAATTTGATATTTCGGGGGTCATTGGCATTAATTTTACTATTTGTTCGCTCATTGCATATTTTATTCGTGCTGCGTTTAGAGCAAATCTTTTATTGTTAATTGGTTTCCAAACGCTTTCTTGTGCAACAGTGCTTGATATTAATAGTTCTATTTTGTTTGTTTTAACAAAATTTCTAAACACATTCATTAAGCAGGTCCCTGAAAGGGTAATCATTGTTCCTGTATCAATAACTGCTTTCATAAAATTCACCTATTATGCTCCCAGAATTTGTTTTAACTCATTTACTCTTTGTTTGATATTTTTTGCTTCAGGTTCCTCATCATGCATTGTTGTGAATCCAATATAGGATTGCAATTCTTTTTGATCAGCTCCAGTTAAAGAGGCTGCTTGTGAGATGCTTAATCCATAGGAATATGCTTGCGAAGCTTGTTTTACTTTTGCTTTTTCATAAATATTTTGGGCATAATTTCCAAGTTCATTATCAATTTCCATAATATTTTTTATTATTGTTTTTAGCGCTTCCATTAGTTCTTCTCGTTTATCCTCTTTTGCTGCTAACGCTGCTTGGTTTAAGTGTGAGGATATTTCTTGTTTTACTTTTCCCCACTGTGGGTTTCTAACAAAATGACTTTTTGTTTCAATTTTATGAAGAGCATAAGCAATTGTTCCAAGTTCTGCTTTTGAATAATCATTACTAAGCGCAGCTTCTCTAACAAGTCTGTTGCTAATTCCTCTAAGATCCATTATTTTTTTTTTGTCAAACAGTCTTAATGTTTCTTCAATGTCAAAGCTTAATGGTTTCATGATAAAAAGCACGTTTTTGATGTATTTAATAATAGCGTCAAGGGTGAGTTTTTTAAGTGCTTTACCATATTATTCAATTAGTGTTTGAATGAAGATTTTAGTCCCGTTATTGACAGGAAAAGAGAAAAACAGTGTTTTTCTCAATGCAATTACTGATAAAGTTGATGAAGTAATTTTGCTTCAAATTGTGGATAAGGATTTTCTTTCTCGTGCGGGTTTGGCAATGGGGGAAGTGAGACAATCACGAATTGTACTTGAAGAAATAAAGAAATTTATTGGGCAAAAGAAAAAAAAGTGTAATGAATTAACTGAATGGGGTTCAACCATTCCAAAGATAGTATCCTTAGCTTTACTTCAAAAAGTAAACAAAGTTATTCTTGTAAAACAAGAAAATCAGTTTTTTGAGGATATTTTAAGAGAATTAAAAAAGAATAAGTTGAAGGTAGAAACAATTGATGTATCTAATAGTGAAGAAGAGGAGTTAAGTAAAAAGAATTAGTTTTGGTGATTTGTTTGGTTGAAGAAAAAAATGTTGCACATTTATTTGAGAATAAGGTTATTGTCCAAGATTCTACTTTGAAGGGAACTCTTGTAGAAAAAGGTTTTGGGGAAAGTAAGGGAAGAAATTTGATTCTTGATTTATTTGAAACAGTTTATTTGCTTCAAAAAGAAAAGATTTCTATACTTGATAAGAGAGATAAGATGATTAGTGAAAAAAAATTAATTTCTTTAGGTCTTGAACTAGATAAAAGTTTTTACTCAAAACTAGCTGTTTATTCCGATATTAAAGAAAAAGGGTATTGTATAAAAACTGGTTTAAAGTTCGGTTTTGATTTTAGGGTTTATCCCAAAGGAAAAAAAATGGGGGAAGCTCATTCAGAATATGGTTTGCATGTTGCTCCTGAGAATGAAAAAATTTCTATGACTCAAATTAGCAGAATGACTAGACTTGCAGGCAACATTCACATAAAATCCGTTATTGCTGTTGTTGATAGGGAAAACGAAATTAATTATTATTTGGCTGACAGAGTTTTATTGTGATAAAAGTTTTTACCAAATTGAATAATTTTTTGAATAATATAGTTTGTTTGATGTTTTATGGATTTTTTGTTAATTATACTTTGGATTTGTGCAATTACTTTATTTTCTTGTTTTGGTGCTTGGTATGCTAGAAAATATAACACTCCTGATGCACTAATTGGTCTTTATGTTGCGTTTGTTTTAATTTCGAACATTATTGCGTTTAAAGTAGTTGCGTATGATTTTGGGTTTGCAGTATTTTTTGCGGATGCAGCAACATTAGTTTTTTCAGTTACTTTTTTGCTTACTGATTTAGTGAACGAGAAATTTGGACGAAAAGAAACTCAAAAAATGATTTTGATTGCATTTGTTACTCAGGTTGCAGTGAATTTTTTTATTTGGCTTGCTTTGATGATGCCTTCAGCGGACTTTTGGACATATTCGGACGCATTTAATACTATTTTTGGTTTTGCTCCGAGGTTAATGGTTGCAAGTTGGATTTCTTTCTTAATTTGTGAAAACATTGATGCTTATGTATTTGATTGGTTCAAGAAAAAAACTCATGGAAAAAACCTTTGGATGAGAAATGTTTTTTCTTCTCTTCCCGCAATGTTTTTGGACTCAATAATTTTTACTACTCTTGCATTTTATGGGGTGCAACCTTTGTTTGAAATGATAGTTGGATTAATTGTTGTGAAGTGGTTTGTTGGAATAATTAATATTCCTTTTATGTATCTTAATAGATGGATAATGTATAGAAAATGATTTTTATGAAACTAAAAAGAGAAATTGAACAAAAATTGAATCAAATAATTAAAAAGATATTTGAAGGTGATGATTGGGATTTTAAACACACTCTTTCTGCAGTAAGCGCAATGAAGCGGATTGTTTTAATTGAAGGGGGTGATGAAAAGGTTTTGGTTACTGTGATGTATTTACATGATATTGGTTATGCGGGTGCATTAAGAAACGGGTACACTTTGGAGGAAAGAATTGAGGCAAAATCAAAACACATGGAACTTGGTGCAATTAAGGCAAAAGAAATTCTTTCAACGCTCTCATATTCTAATGAAGAAATCTCAAAAATAGTTCACTTAATCCGAATTCATGATAAAATTGATGAACTTAAAACAAAAGATGAGCTCTTGGTTTTTGAAGCGGATTCAATTGCACAAATAGATCCAATTGTGGGAAATTCTTTTGGAGAAGAAGAATTTGCAAAATATGTTGAGATTTTTGACAGAAGGCGAGCTCCAAAATTTGTTACCGTGACTGGAAAGAATTTACTTAAACAATTTGCTACTGAAAATAAATTATTCGCAAAGTACAGTAAATTCGTATTATAGGGCCGGTTTTTATTTAAAAAAATAGTTGCTTTGGAATGGCTTTTAGCCACCCAAAACATAAACTTCACTCAATTAATTTAGAAATCACATGCTCTAACAGTTTTTCTTCCATTTTCTTTCGCTCTTGCTGCTGCGTCTTTAATCATTTTAGCAACTTTGCCACTTAGAGCGTCAACAACATCGCTTGCTGTATTGCAATCTTCTTCCTTAATTGCGTCCTTAACTTTTGATGCTACTACTAATACTTCTGCCATAAATAAAACCCCCAATTTTGACTAAAAAGAAAAGATTTTTCCAAAAATTGCTTTTCAGATAATTCTTTTTCTTCAAAGTTTGCTTATTAGATTGGCTCTAAAGGCTTTATAAATCAAATGGTTCAAAATGCCAATTTAAGCCATTTTATAAGGGTTGTTAATCCTAATCTGTGTGCCTGTGATGAAGCTACACACTCTGATTTGTTCCTTTCGAGGAACTAAGCAAACCTTTTAGGTAAGCTTTGATGAATGATGGGCGTGCTGAGGCTTATTTTTGTATAGTGGCAGTGAACAAAAATAACTAATTTTGTTCAGTGCTAATGATTACTTTTTGTGGGTAATTTTAGTATTACTAAAATTATTTATTTCTAAATATTAGTTGAAACAGTAATATTTAGGGGGTTGTGGAATTGTTCTTTTCATAGAATGATTTGGGCCAAAATCTTTCTTTTGAAAGAAAGATTTGGGGGCAGAAGGAGAAGTAGCAATTTATTGTCATTTTTCAGCATAAGTTTATAAAGAGATGCTGATTTATGATAATTAATTGTGGTTTGTGTGGATGGAGCAATACTTAGGGAATTGTTTGATAAGGGGCAAGTAAATAGTCGCACGATGCTGAAACTACGTGTAGCTAGTTACACCTATCAAAAAACCGTTGATGACTTGTATTGGCTCGGGGTAGTTTCGAGTGGCAAGAGTAGGTTGAACATTGTTTTATTGGATAATCCTGTATCGGGAGCATTGAAGAAGCTTTATTTTAGCGGGTTTAATCCGGCTTTGCTTTCAAAAAAAAATCTTGAGTGGCTATCAAATTTAATTGAGCCAAGAACAACTCTCGAACTATCAGAATCAACTAATTTATCCGTGGTTCAAACAAATAGATTATTGAGCAAGTTTTCGCAATTCCTCACAAAAAAAGAAAACCGTTACAGTCTATCTTCATCAAACCAAGATTTATTTACTTTGCTTTCATTAATTAAAATGAAACTTATGAAAAATTACGTTTGGGAAAAAGGAGAAGAAAAGTTAGAAAAAATTCCACTTGACTTTCCAACCGAAGGCGCATTAACTGGATTTTCTCGCTTTACAGAATTTGGATTCATGCTTAATCCTTCCCACAAATATGTTTATTTTCCAAAAAAAGAATTGACATTAGAAGAAGTGGTTGCTCATTCAATAAAATTTGCTGACAATCCAAATGATTTAACACTTTGCATTTTATTTTATATGAAAAACAGAGCCAAAGCAAAAGTAAATGAAATAGAAAAGAATTGTGAAAAACTTGGAGTGCTCGAAACTTGGTTTGACATAATAAATTACATTGATAGTCAAACAGTAAAGAACTCTAGTTTATTTTTGCCTAAGAATGAGTTTGCGCAGAAAGCTAAGCTCTACAATGTTGAAACAATTCCGAGATACAATCAAGAATCAATTCAGGCTCTTTTCAAAGAAATCTCCAAAGAACTTAAAGAAACAATTTCAATCTATTTTATTGGTGGAAACGCATTAATCGAACATAAAACAAAAAACTCAACAAAAGACGTTGACATCGTGCTAACTAATGAAAAACAGGCCGCAGTACTTGTCGGCACGTTAAAGAGAATTGGTTTTACCGAAGTTGCAGAAAAAGAGTTTCAGTATGGGGAATTAGAAGCTAGTGCGATGCTTGAGAGAAAGGGCGATCCAAGAATAGATTTGTTTGTTAGAAAAGTTTGCGATGCGTTGGAGTTTAGTAAAAAAATGCAGGAAAGAAGTAAACAAGTAAACCAAGATAAAGCAGAAATACACTTGGCCTCACTTGAAGATGTTTTCTTGCTAAAAAGTGTTTCTTCAAGAGATTCAGATTTGATTGATTGTGAGAACATTTTGCAAAAAACTACTTTAAAATGGAAGACTATTTTCGATGAAATAGTTGCACAGGAAAAGAACCTTAAACAAACTCAAGAGTTAGTAATACTTGACCATTTAGAAGCTTTAGAAAAAAGAATGAACATCAAAATACCAATAACAAAAAAAGTAACCGCGTTATGCCTGGAAAAAAGTATTCTAATTATAGCACAAAAGCCTGTAAGCATAGATGAAATCAAACAAAAAGTTGATTTTCCCGATACTACAATCCGTAACCAAATAACCAAACTAATAAAAAAAAAGAAATTAAAAAAAGTAAACAAAAAACCTCTAAAAGTCCAAAAACTATAGCCTTTCCATAAATCTGGATATGTCCATAATTACGGATATGCTCTTACATCCAGCGTGGAGTGCCACTCAAAAAAACTTCCACATCTCTTTCCTGAAATAATTCGCTTCCATCGTCAGCTACAACAACCGTTTGCCCGGTAATAAACTTTTCAAATTCGTTCCATCGTTTCTTTCCAATCTTCTTGATAACCTGCGCTTTAGTTAACACCACAAAAATCACTTCTACAAACATTACTTGAATACAACCTTTTCAACAATACCATATAGTGTCTGAGCAAAATAAAAGAAGATGCTTGAAAAGAACTATGTAAATAAATCATCGTCTTTCGGCGCAGATGGGCGAGCTGATTGGCAAAAGTATGTGACTACAAAAACGATTGTTTTTTAAATATGTAGTCACATAAGTTTAGTATGGTTTTTGTTGAAAAGAGGAAACGTGGCAAGGATACTTTGTATTATCTTGCGAAGGCATTTCGCCAAAAAGGTAAAGTGAAAAAGAAGCGAGTTTTTTTAGGTACGAACCTTTCTAAAGAGCAGTTATCGACGCTTGTTGATGATGCTAAGAAAACGCTTGGCGAGATTAATTTTAATTCTGTTTTGGGTTTAAATGAATTGGCTGAGTTTGAACAGATTAAGCTCTCTTTGGCTGAGAAAATTGGTGCTTTTGATAAGGAAAGTTTTTATGAACATTTTGTTTCTGAGTTCACGTATGATTCTAATGCGATTGAGGGTTCAACTCTTACTCTAAATGATACTACTAATTTGTTGTTTAGGGGAATTACTCCAAAAAACAAGCCAATGAAGAATTTGATTGAGGCGAAGAATCACAAAGAAGCTTATGATTTTGTTTGTGCGTTGAAGCAGCAAAATCTTTCAACCCAACTTATTTGTGATATTCAAAGGATTGTTGTGAAAAATGCTTTGCCTGAAGAGTTAGTTTCGCAGGAAGGGATTTTAAGGACTGTTAATGTTCAAGTGGCGCAGCATATTGCTCCGCAGTTTATTGTTGTTCCAAGAAAACTTAATGTTCTTATTAAGTGGTTTAATTTGAATAAGAAAAAGTATCATCCAATAGTTGTTGCAGCTTATTTTCACTCAGAGTTTGAGTCTTTGCATCCATTTGCTGATGGAAATGGGAGAACTGGTCGCTTGTTAATAAATTTCATGCTCACAAGACAAGGCTATCCTCCAATAACTATTTTTTTAAAACACAGGTATGATTACTACGATGCTCTACAAAAAGCAAGAGAAGACAAAAACCTAAAACCACTAATTAATATTCTAAAAAAATGCTACAAAGAAATGGAAAAAGTTTATTCAGCAGAGGAAAAATGAGGTTTTCATAAATGGTTATCAAGAGAGTTAATTTGAAAGAGGTTCGCAACTTGCTTTCCCATCACAACCCGAATACGAGAAAATATGGTGTTCAGGTTGCTTCTGTTCGTAGTGACCGAAAAAGGATTGAATTGCTTAAGGCAGCGGTATTTGATTTGCATAGTTCTGTAAGGGCTGCTGCGGTGGATTCTTTAGCTAAAAATATTGGATTGCGTGCGACTGCAGAATTTATTTTAGCGCGTTATCCTGGTTCTGCGCTATCAAACGTTCCTGCTGAATTTTTTATTCATCCTGCCCAGGCACAAAAAGTCCGTTCTCTAAGGAATAAGGGCGGATTAACAATGGCCGAGCAAGGAAAACAGGGAAGCGAAAAAATAGGTTTTTACGCCGGTCCATTTGGTCAAGGTGGAGTTAAAATAAAACAATTGCCAATTGGTTTTAAGCATAGGGGATTTACGGTTCGTTTTGAGCCCAGCGATGGCGGCGGAAATATTGATGGGCACATAATGATTGGTTCAAAATTAAGTAAAAAAACTCAAAAGGCATATGCCGAACATGAATATGGCGAAAATTTTTGTGCACCTCTTGTCCCAGGAGCGCCTTTTAGAGAACATAATATTGCATTAGCTTTAGAGTTTTTGTGGGTAAAAAAGAATTATGGTGTTAAAAGATACTTGAGAGAGAATCAACTGAGAATACCTGAATTTATGCATTTGACTGAAAAATATCCTGGGGAATTTAAAGAATTGGAAAAGCTCTTTAACAATTACTCAAAATTAGTTTATGGTATAGATGCTAAAAAGGTCAAATAAAAATGTAACTAAACGTTCATCTTTCGGCGCAGATGGGCGAACTGAGGCTTTACATTTACATTATATAGGGGAATATTTCTTCTGTGTTCTTGCTTGTTTTATAGATATGTTTAAAAATAGTTATGAATATTTATTCATTATGTTTTGAATAAGAATTCAAAACGAATTAATTGAAAAAGGAGGCGAGATTATGCCAAGCGGAGATAAAACAGGCCCGGCAGGAGAAGGCTCTATGACTGGGAGAGGAATGGGTTATTGTAGCGGATACAATTCACCAGGTTACATGAATCCTTGTTTTGGAAAAGGATTTGGAAGAGGCTTTGGTAGAGGTAGAGGTTTTGGACAAGGTTTTGGAAGAAGATTTTGGACAACACCCCAAGAAATGGTTAATTCATACAAAGAACCAACTCAAAAAGAGCTTTTAGCTGAATTAAAAGCGGAAAAAGCTGAGATAGAAAAAGCTATTAAAGAGCTTGAACAAAAAAAGAAATAAAGGTGAAATAAATTGGTTCGACCAAGAATTCCAAGAATAATTGATTTTGAGCCTGGAACAACTTACTTCAAACCCGCTGGAATACCCTTGCGTACGCTTGAAGAAGTTGTTCTAACCTTTGAAGAAGCGGAAAGTCTAAGACTAAAAGATGTTGAAGGGTTGGGACAAACAGAAGCTGCAAAAAAGATGGAAATTTCCCAACCAACTTTTTTTAGAATACTTTCAACTGCAAGAAAAAAAGTTGCAAAAGCAATAATCAAAGGAAAAGCAATAAAACTTCAAAGAGGGCTAAAAAAATGAAGCGATTACTATTTTTGCTTGCATTATTTTTGTTTTCAAGTTTGGTTTTTGCTCAAGAAACAACATGCATTTATTTTTTTTATGGGGATGGTTGTCAACACTGTGCAAGCACAGAACCATTAATTAATAAACTAGAAATACAATCAGAGTATCCTGTACATATTGAACGCTTTGAAATATACAATAGTCGTGAAAATTTATTACTATTAAACAATTATTTTGATTTATATAAAATTCAAAATGAATCAAGAGGAATACCAACAGTGTTAATTGCAAACCAGTATCTGATTGGTAAAGAAGTAATAGAAAATAATTTAGAGAATTTAATTAAAGAAAATTCTGGCGCTAAATGTCCTTCACTTACATGCCTTAATGCGACAGGGATCGCAACAGGATCTTCACCAACAGAAAAACTAAGTGAATTATCAATTTTAACTATTGTTGGAGCTGCTTTTGTTGATTCAATCAATCCTTGTGCAATAGCTGTCCTATTAATTTTACTCGGAGCATTAATTGCATCTGGCGATAAAAAAAGAGCGCTTAAAGCAGGAATAGCATTCACAATTTCAATCTACATAGCATACTTTTTGTTTGGAATAGGGTTATTTTCAGCATTACAAATAAGTGGATTATCGTTTTGGTTCTTCAAAATAATTGGAGTAATTGCAATAATAATTGGTTTAGCAAATATCAAAGACTATTTTTGGTACGGAGGCGGAGGATTTGTAATGGAAGTCCCACGCTCATGGAGACCAACACTCAAAAAAATGCTCTCAAACGTAACTTCACCATTTGGAGCTTTCTTAATGGGCTTCATAGTGTGTTTGTTTGAATTACCTTGCACTGGGGGGCCATATATAGTAATACTAGGCTTGTTAGCTCAAAGAATGACTTCATTCACAGCACTACCATTATTAGCACTATACAATTTAGTATTTGTCTTGCCCTTAATAGCAATTACTCTTGCAATTTACTTTGGCTTTGCCAACACAGAAAAAACAAACGAATGGAAAGAAAAAAACATTAGAAAACTACACTTAATCGCGGGAATAATAATGCTAATACTAGGGATAGCAATAACAATAGGAATAATCTAAAGTGATAATCAAAGGAAATGCGATCAAGATAGCAAAAAGAAAATTAAATATTTGTTATGTGACTGGGTTTAAGTGGTTTTTTTAGAAAGCTTTTGTGTTGTCTAAAAAGTATAAGTCTTTTATTTAAGATAAGTCTTATTTTGTAATGCAACAAAGTGTTGAGATTTTGCCTTGGGCGCATTCTGCGGAGTCGGCGTTGCATAAATCGCTTATAGATTATGTGAAAAAGATGCCTAGGGGTTCTAGTGTGTTTTTAGAGATCTCTCCAGAAGTATCAAAGTTTATTGGAGCGGTAGAGGATTTTATTTCTGGAAAGGAAGTGAAACAATCCAAGTTGGCGGATCAATTAAAGGCATCTTCCAAGCGCATGGGGATGTCTTCAGTTGGAGAAAGGCATGGGGTAATTGCGAAAAGTACAATGACTATTGCTTATGTTGAACTGATAAACGAAGCAAGAAGAAGAAACTTGCGATTAATTCCCATTGAGACTCCAGTGTCTTGGGCAAAGGCGGATAAGGCAGTAAAGACTGCTAATGAATTTATCTATGATGGGCATGGAATTTTTGCTGGGTCAGAGTTTGTGCGGTCGAATGAATTTAGGGAAAAGTCATTTGCGCGGCAAATAAGAGCATTGATGAATCGCAGCAAAAAATATTTTGCAATAGTTGGGCTTAATCACTTGGATAGTGTCAATAAAGAGCTAAGAGCCTTAAAGGTAGTTAGCAGGACTAATGTTGAATTTATTCCCCCTCATTTGCGCGCATTTGTTGCCCAATCAAGGCTCGCACAGAGGGTTGCGCGTAGAGAGTTTAGAAAAGGAAATGAAATTGGTGTTGGTAAGGCTTATTTTGGGGACCAGTTCAAAAAAGTTCCCTATCCCAGAGTAATGGATTCTGCAGAAGCGGCAAGAATGCTTTCTGAAAAGCTAATGTCTCAAAGAGTGAATTCAGAAAAACGACAAAAAGCAAAAATGATGAAGAAGAATGCTCGAAGGGGAGTAAAGAAAAAATAAAAAAATTGAAAAAGATCTAAGGATTATAAACAAAATATTTTAACGTTCATCTTTTTAAGATAATTTTGGATTATTACCTCTTTTTCAGTTAAGGATGTTGTTTTGAGTCCTTTTTCTTAAACATAGATTTTGTCATGTGAATAATCCATTTTATGTTTAAGAGTAAATGTATTCCTACAAGAAGTATCATTAGTATTCCTGCATATGTGTGCCAATCCGACCAAGTATTTTTTATTATTCCTAAGAATGTTTGATATCCTCCTTTTGGGACTCCGCTTGGAAGAAAAAAGAAGATTAATAATCCGGTTATTGTGGTTACTACAAACGAGATTCCCATTAATACATCAATTAGATATTTTACTTTATTTTGGTCCATAATTATTCCTCCATAATTATTTTTGAAAGCATTGGTATGGGCAATTTACATGCTGTGTTGCATAACTCTTGTTTATTTTTGAGCCGTTTGGCTCAAAGTACAAA
>CAZIEL010000011.1:0-15042 GCA_964538165.1 uncultured archaeon
GTGCAAGTACTAACAAGACAGCCAACTGAAGGAAAAGAAAAAGAAGGCGGATTAAGATTTGGAGAAATGGAAGGCGAAACACTTGTTGGACACGGAGCCGCAATGCTACTACACGAAAAGTTAATCGAAGACTCAGACAAGACAGTGGAACTTGTTTGTGAAAAATGTGGAGTAATTGCAGTTAACGATGAAATTAGACACAAAAAGTATTGTCCATTGTGCAAAACAACAGCAGTATATCCAGTAGAAATGTCCTATGGATTTAAATTATTGCTTGACGAATTAAAAGCGTTAGGAATAATGGGCAAAATAAATTTAGTGGACAAGGTATAAATTAAATTTGAATATTAAGGGTGGGTAATCATGATAATGAAAAAAATAGGAAGCGTAGATTTCAACTTTATACATCCAGAACTTGTTAGAAAAATGAGTTCAATAGAAATCAAAACACCTGAGACTTACGATAAAGACGGTTACCCAATGGAAGGAGGATTAATGGATCCACATTTAGGAGTAATTAATCCCGGAATTAAATGCAAAACATGCGGACAAACAATGAAAAATTGTTCAGGGCACTTTGGACACTTAGAATTAGAAAGACCCGTAGTACACTCAGAATTTGGAAGAAGAATAGAACTATTAATGAATTGTACTTGTAAAGATTGCGGGCACTTGTTACTAAACGATGATCAAGTAAGAAAATTACAATTGGCATCAAAAAGCAAAGTAGTGGATTATACAAAAAGAATTTTGTTAAAAGCAAAATCCGTAAAAAAATGTCCAAATTGTAATGCAGTAGTAAACAAAACAGTACTTGATAAACCAACAAACTTTTTTTATAACAAAGAAAGAATATATCCTACACAAATAAGAGAATGGGTAGAAAAAATACCTGAAGACCACTTAAAATTATTAGGTTATGACACAACAAGAATCAGACCAGAATGGTTTGTTTTAACAACGTTACAAGTACCGCCAATAACAATCAGACCATCAATCACACTTGAAAGTGGAATAAAATCTGAAGATGACTTAACACACAAATTAGTTGATATTATTAGAATTAACAATAGACTAAAAGACAATATTGAAGCAGGAGCACCACAATTAATTATCGAAGATTTGTGGGACTTACTACAATATCACGTAACAACATACTTTGATAATAACACAGCAGGAGTACCTCCAGCAAAACACAGATCTGGAAGACCACTTAGAACAATAATACAAAGATTAAAAGGAAAAAAGGGAAGATTTAGATACAATTTAACTGGAAAAAGAGTAAACCACGCAGCAAGATCAATAATTGTTCCTGACCCATACATTGGAATCTCAGAACTTGGAGTACCAGAAGAAGCAGCAAAAGAACTAACTGTTCCAGAATTTGTTACTGAATGGAATTTAGAAACAGTAAAAAAACTGGTTGAAAAAAGTGATAAACCAGTTTACGTAATAAGACCAAATGGAAGTAGAAAAAAAGTAACTCCAGAAAATAAAGAAGAAATAGCAAAAGAAATTGATATTGGGTATAGAGTTGAAAGAAATATTCAAGATGGAGACATTGTATTATTCAATAGACAACCATCCCTACACAGAATATCAATGATGGCACACAATGCAAGAATAATGCCTGGAAAAGTATTTAGAATTAATCCAATTGTTTGTCCTCCATATAATGCGGACTTTGATGGGGATGAAATGAACTGTCACGTTCCACAAACAGAAGAAGGAAAAGCAGAAGCAAGAAAACTAATGCTTGTAAGAGATCAAATAATTTCTCCAAGATTTGGAGCACCAGTAATTGCACCAAAAGAAGATGGAGTAAGTGGATGCTTCACCCTGACAATGCCGCAAACAGAATTCACAAAAGAAGAAGCAATGAAATTATTATACGAAATTGGGGTAACAGAATTACCAAAACCAGATAAAGGAAAAAAATATTCTGGAAAAGTAATATTCTCACAAATTCTACCAAAAGGACTAAACTTAGAATTTGATTCATACACGGGAAAAGTATTCAAAGACGCTGGATACACTCCAAAAGATTCGGAATTAATTGGGCAAATAATGGACAAAGTAAAAATTGTTGATGGTCAATTAATAAGTGGAGTAATTGATTTTGCTGCACTAAGCGAAGGTAAAGGAAGATTAGTTGATACACTTGCAAGAGAATATCCAAGTGTAGTAATAGAAGACTTTTATAGAGGCGTAAACAGAATTACCTCCTTCATTTTAACAGAAAAAGGAATGACTGCTTCATTAGCAGAATATGAAGTTAGTGAAGAAATAGAAACACTAAAAACAAAAGTAATTAATGAAGCACTAAAAAAAGGAGAAGCACTAGTTGAATCTTACCAAAAAGGAACTCTAGAAGTAATACCCGGAAGAACACTAAGTGAATCTTTTGAAATATACATGGTAAGAATCGCACTAGAAGTAAAAGAAAAAGTAGAAAAAGAAATAATGAAAGAAAAACTCCACTACGTTATTGGAGAAGAAATGATTCTAAACACAATTTCAATGATTTTAGCAAAATCAAGAGGAAGTTCAATTAACTTAATGAACATCGCTGGATTTTGGGGTCAAGCTTCTGTACGTGAAGGAAGACCAAAGAAAGGATATGCAAAAAGATTAATCACTTCAAACCATAGAGGAGATGTTGGACTCTTGGCTGGAGGATTCATTAGAAGTAACTTCCTTGATGGAATGAATGCAAAAGAATATTTCTACCACTCAATGGGGGGAAGACAAGGAGAAGTTGATACAGGTGTATCAACAAAAGTATCAGGATACTTATACAGAAGATTAGCGAACTCACTAAAAGATTTAGTGGCTTCACCAGATGGAACTGTAAGAAGTGCATCAAACATGCTAATCCAATACCAATACGGTGAAGATGGAGTATTCCCTAAAAACACTAAAGGCGGAACAGCAATAGATGTTAAAGAAGAATACAAAAAACTAAAGGGGGCAAAAGCATTATAGAAAAATGCTTTTACTTTAACACTTAAAAGAGCGGAAAAAGAATAGAGGGTGCGTGAAATGGTATTAGAAGAAATGGAAGACACAGTAATAGAAGAAGCTCCTGAAGAAGAAGGCGAAAGTGACGAAGAAACTGAAGAAGAAAAGACTGAAGAAGAAACAGAAGAAGAAAAAATAGAAGAACACGCAGAAAAAGATGCCGAAGTAGTAGAAGTTAAATCCGCTAAGAAAAAACATAGAGCTCCTGAAATAGATGTTGGGCTTGACGATGATGAGGAAGAAGGAACAAGCGGCGAAAAAGTTTATGAAGAAAAAGAAAGAAACTGGGAACAAGTAGTATTACCAAAAAAAATGATTGATGAGATCGTTGCACTATCAGAAGTACTAAACTTATCAAAAGACCAAGCGGGAAAACTAGCTGATGCAATACTAGTAAAATATAATGATATTATTGTTGAACCTGGTGAAGCAGTAGGGATAGTTGCTGCGCAATCACTAGGAGAACCAGGAACACAATTAACACTTAGAACAAAACACTTTGCTGGAGCAGCAGAAGTATCGGTTGGTTCAGGAATACAAAGAGTTGAAGAAATTGTTGATGGACGAAGTAAAGCAAAGTACCCCACAATGACAATTTACTTAACAAGTGCACTAAAAAAAGATAAGGAAAAAGCTGAAAAATTTGCAAGAAGTTTAATTGATGTAAGAGTAAAAGATGTTGTAAAAATAAATGAAGAATTTGAGAATCTGAAAATAGCAATGGAAATACAGACAGATAAAACAAAGACACTTGGACTAAAAGTTGATGACATTGCGGATATGCTAAAAAAAGGACTAAAAGATTTTAAGTCAATTTATAGAGACAATACAGTTCATTTCTCAATTGAGAAAAAAGCAGAGTACTTGAAAATGAGAAAAGAACTATTGAGATTACTTGATGAAAAAGTACATGGAATAAAAGGAATAGAAAAAACTCTAGTAGTAAAAGAAGGCGATGAATACATCATTAAAACAAGTGGAAGTAACTTAAAATATGTACTAAAACTTGAAGAAATAGATCAATCAAAAGTATTCACTAATGATATAATTGAAACATCAAAAGTGCTTGGAATTGAAGCTGGAAGAACAATGGTTGTACAAGAACTAAAAAAAGTACTTGATGATAATGGAATTAAAGTAGATGTACGACACATAATGTTACTAGCGGACCTAATGACTTTCTCTGGGGAAGTAAAAGGAATAGTAAGAACAGGGATAACAAAAGGAAAAGCATCTCCATTTGCAAGAGCGGCATTTGAAGAAACAACAAAACACTTACTAGAAGCAGCATTCAAAGGAGAACGCGAAAACCTAACAGGTGTAGTTGAAAACATTATTGTGGGACAACCAATCAAAGTAGGAACAGGAAACGTAGAACTATTAATGAAGTAACTGCGCTAGTCCCATTAAAAATGGGACGAACGTTAATCGTCTCGCCATGGCGAAACAGGGCAGGAACAGGAAACGTAGAACTATTAATGAAATAGTTTTACAAAGTATACTAATGAAGTAGAACCCAAAAAGAGGGTTCTGCTTTTCTATTTTTCAAATTTCTCTTCTTTGTTTAGAAAGATTTAAGTATAAATAAAATCATTATCCTGCATATGAAAAAAACAATCGCTTTATTTACTCTCATTATATTTGTATTTCTTTTTTTAGGTTGCAACAAACCCTCACAATCAATAATAGACCTTTGTGGAAATGGTACTTGTGATACTAATGAATCGTTTGAAAATTGTTCAGTTGATTGCAATGTGCCCGAATTAACTGTAGAACAAATAATTACTACTTGTATACAACCCTGCGTTGAAGGAGGATTAACTTTTCAAGAATGTGTATCAAAATGTAAGCTCCCAAAAAACTTAACCGATCAAAATCAAGACAAATGCGGGGACGGGGTTTGTAATGAAACAGAAAATGCCCACAAAAACCTCTGCCCGAGAGATTGTGATTTAAGTTTAGCAGGAACTTCTTTTACTTGCCAAGAAGGAGAATTTAATTTTATAACAAAAAAGTGTGATGTGACTCCACAAATTGATTATAATTGTAGTAGGGGAAATTATGATTCCAAAAAAAACGAGTGCGTTTATTCTCCGCAAGTAATCGGAGTGTGTGAAGAAGGAACACTTGACTCAAACACTGGATTTTGTATTACAAACCCAAGTACTTCCTATGTTTGTACTGGCGGAACATATGATTCAAATAGTGGAAAATGTGTAGTTGAGCCTGTTGCACAAATAATTTGTTCACAAGGAGCTTACAATGAGTCTACTCAAAAATGCAAAAAGGAGATATCTTGGTTTCAATTGCAACAGATCCTGATATTGTTCCCGCAATGAAAAAAGCGGCGGCAATTGTAACTGAACAGGGGGGAGTGACTTCTCACGCAGCAATAGTAAGTAGAGAACTTGGAACTCCTTGCGTAATTGGAACAAAAATTGCGACCAAAGTATTCAAAGATGGGGACTTGGTAGAAGTTGATGCAGTAAAGGGAATAGTTAAATTAATAAAAAAAGCATGATTGAAAAATACTCTACTTGTTAATTATTTCAATCAACTTCAATTTCAACAAACATATGCTTGCAATCAATAAAAACCAATCTTTATAAATACTCTTAATCGAATTTATTTTGGTTTAAAGCCTTTGAGAAGTTAAATTGAATAATCAATTTAATGGAGTAAGGGAATAGTTATACTATTTCTTGAAAATCTCTATAGTGCTATAACACAAGGTGATTGTTAATGGCAGCAATGGATGTAAACAAAGAAATTAGAAGAGCAGTTGACACAGGAAAAGTAATTTTCGGAGAAAAACAAACAAAGAAATTACTTTTAGCTGGAGAAGGCGAACTAGTAATAGTAAGTAAAAACATGCCTCTTAATGATAAAGAAACAATAAAACAAATAGCTAATGTTGAAAGCAAAAAATATTTTGAATATGCTGACAATGGATTAGTACTTGGGAGTGTGTGCGGAAAACCGTTCACAATTTCAGCAATGCTAGTACTTGATACAGGAAAAAGTAAAGTAATGGAGGCTACACAGTAGCTTGTGAGGTTGTAAAAACAACCACACGTTGTAATGCACTGGTGAAACAGTGTGGTGGAAGCTAATACAATAAAAGCTTCCATATTTCTTTTTAAAAAATTGAAAAAATTTGGATTAAATTAATTTTGAAGGGTAATTGTAATGAAACTATCAATGGATGACATTTTGTTAATGAATGGGATGGAAAAAATAACGGGGGTTTCTCCAAAAGATTGTTTGTCTGAAGGGGATTTGATTTCATATTTGGTTCCTGAGCAATTAATGGGAAAAGCAATTGGAAAACAAGCGATTAATGTTAAAAAATTGCAAGAAACATTGAAAAAAAGAATAGAATTTGTTCCATTTTATCAAAAAGCAGAAGACATATTTTCTCAAGCCTTAGAAATAAATTTTACAAATATAAAAACTAATGGAAATAAACTTGTTATTACTCTTGATTCAGCTAATAAATCAAAAGCATTTAAAAATAATTCAAGAATAAGACGAGTAAAAGAATTCATCCAAAGGAACTTTGGGCTTGAGCTTGTAATAAACTAGATGATAATGATTTTTCAAAGGCAGAGTTTTACATTTAAAAATGTTTGTTTTAAAGAATTTGGTATCGGTGAGCCAGTTAAAAAGTAACTTGGTTAATTTACGTTTAGAGTAAAGAATCTACAAGGTTGATGATAAATGGGAAATGGAGAATTTGCAGGAAAAACAATGGAAAAAAAGAGACGTAAGTGGCGAAAAAAAGACAACCGATGCATAAAAAAAGGAAGATCATCAAACAATGAATTCAAAGATCTTTTAGAAGGCGCACCACAAGGAAAAGGAATTGTACTTGAAAAAAGAGGAGTTGAAGCAAAACAGCCAAACTCAGGAATTAGAAAGTGTGTGAGAGTTCAACTAATTAAAAATGGAAAAGAATTAACTGCGCTAGCACCATATGATGGAGCAATAAAATTTATTGATGAACACGATGAAGTAATCGTTGAAGGACTTGGTGGAGCACAAAACGGACCTAAAGGGGATCTTTGGGGTGTAAAGTATAGAGTAACACACGTTAATGGAATATCTTTAGAAATGTTAAGAACAGGAAAGAAAGAAAAGACAAAGAGATAAAATAATTGAGGCTGAGAAGAAATGGAAAATATTGAAACAAAAGAAACACAAGCGCCGAAAATAGTTGAAGCTCCAAAAGCAGTTGAAACAAAAGTGCACTCAGAAAAAACTACTGTGAAAGAAGCAAAAGTTGGTGCTGAAAAAAAAGTAAAAAAATTTGATGAAAAAGCCCCAGTTGCTACTGAAAGTGAACCAATAAAACCATTTTTTGTAAAAAAGAAATCACAATTCTCTGAATATCAATTATTCAATAGATGGTCATTTAATGATGTGATAGTAACGGACATTAGTCTTGCAAGATACATAAATTTAGATCCTATTGTAATGCCACACACATTTGGAAGAAAAACAAGGGGAAAATTTGAAAAAGCAAATCTAAATATTGTTGAAAGACTTGTGAACAAATTAATGAGAAGCGGACAAGGAAAAAGAAAACTATCTGGAAAATTTATTAGAGGAAGAGGAAGTTGTGGAAAGAAACTAGAAGCACTAAAAATAGTTGAGAATGCATTTGATATAATTGAAAAACAAACAAAACAAAACCCAATCCAAGTTTATATTAGAGCTGTTGAAAATTCAGCACCAAGAGAAGATGTTACAAGAGTAAAAAAAGGCGGGGTAGCTTACACGTTGGCAGTTGATGTTTCACCAATAAAAAGACTTGATGAAGTGGTAAAAAACATTGCACTTGGCGGATTTGGTGGATCTTTTAACAAAAAAGTTACTGCTGAACAATCACTTGCTGATGAGATAATTGCAGCAGCAAATAATGATATGAAAAGTTCTTCAGTAAAAAGAAGAGATGAAGTTGAAAGAATAGCAAAAGCATCAAGATAACCTTGTTAAGGTTAGCGAAAGTATTTGTGCCATTAAAATGGCACAGAATACGAATTATTTTTATTTCCTTACAAAACGTTTGGGAATTATTTTTAAGACTGGTGATAGTAAATGGGACGAACTGAACAAATGGTTGAAACAGTAGAAGGATTAATGTCAAATAGAGCAAATATTAGAAACATAGGAACAGTTGCCCACATTGATCACGGTAAAACAACATTATCTGATTCTTTAATTGCAGCAGCAGGACTAATTAACTCTAATCTTGCTGGAGAGATGCAAATGATGGATTATGAAGATCAAGAACAAGAAAGAGGAATAACAATTAATGCCGCAAATATATCGCTTGGATTTGATTGGAGAAACCAAAAATATTTAGTAAACTTAATTGATACACCTGGGCACGTTGACTTTACTGGGGAAGTAATTAGAGCAATGAGAGCAGTTGATGGAGTAATATTATTAGTTGATGCAGTTGAAGGGGTAATGCCACAAACAGAAACAGTAATTAGACAAGCACTAAGAGAATATGTTAGACCAGTTTTATTCATTAACAAAGTTGACAGAATAATAAAAGAACTTAATGCGACCGAGCAACAAATGCAAGAAAAGTTTGTGAAAGTTATAACAAAAGTAAATACTTTAATCGAAAGAAATGCGCCAGAACAATTCAAACAAGAATGGCAAGTAAGTATTCAAAAAGGAACAGTATCTTTTGGATCAGCAAAAAGAAAATGGGGTGTATCAGCAGCATACATGCAAAAATCTGGAATTAATTTTAAACAAGTTTATGATTATTTAAAAAATGACAAACAAGATGAATTAGCAAAACTTTCTCCTGTACACGAAGTTGTATTACAAATGGTTATAGAACATTTACCAAATCCAATGACTGCACAAAACTACAGAATAAAGAAAATTTGGGGCGGGGACATGGAAAGCGAAATCGCAAAATCAATGCAGGCATGTAATCAAAGTGGACAAATTTCAATGGTTGTAACTGATGTATCAGTTGATCCGCACGCGGGAGATGTTGCAACTGGAAGAATATACTCTGGAACTTTACACCCTGGAGATATGGTTTATTTACTTGGATCCCACAGAGAAGTAAAAGTACAAAAAGTTGGAGTATATATGGGAAACGAATTTTTAACAATAAATAAGGCAGAAGCAGGAAACATTGCAGCACTAGTTGGAACAAAAGATGTTTATGCTGGAGAAACGGTTGCAACAACAAAGGATTTGAAACCATTTGAAAGTTTCATGAGCAATGCTGAACCAGTAATGACAGTTTCAATTGAAGCAAAAAATCCAAAAGATTTGCCAAAATTAATCGAAGCTCTAAGAAAATTAAGTAAAGAAGATCCAAATTTACGAACCACAATTAATCAAGAAACTGGAGAACACTTACTTAGTGGAATGGGGGAACTACACTTAGAAGTTAATACATACAGAATTGTTAACAACCACAAAATTGAAATACAAACTTCTGCGCCAATTGTTGTTTACCATGAAGGAATAAATGGATCAAGTGAAGTACTTGAAGCAAAATCACCAAATAAACACAATAAATTTAAGCTAAAAGTATCACCAATGCCAGCAAATATTTATCAAAATCTTGCTGACAAACCATTTGAAGGAAAAGTTAAGTTTAAACACGCTGAATCAATTGCAAAAATGCAAGAATATGGGTTTGATAATGATGACTCAAAGAAAGTTTGGGCAGTGGATGGAACAAATGCATTAATTGATCGAACAAGAGGAATACAAGCATTACATGAAATTAGAGAACTTGTAATTCAAGCATTCAAAGATGCAATGGCAGAAGGGCCTTTAGCAAAAGAAAGATGCCAAGGAGTGCTAGTAGAACTAGAAGATGCAACACTGCACGAAGACTCAATTCACAGAGGACCAGCACAAGTATTACCAGCAATGACAAGAGGAATATATGCTTGTATGTTACAAACTGGGACAATGCTTTACGAACCAAAACAATTACTAACTGTAACAGTACCTGAAGACCAAATGGGTTCAGCATCAAGAGAACTTGGTGGAAGAAGAGTACAAATAACTGAAATGAGACAAGAAGGAGATTCTTCAATAATAATTGGAAAAGCTCCAGTAAAAGAACTAATTGGATTCTCAAGCGCAATGAGAGGCGCAACACAAGGAAGAGCAGTATGGACTGCAGAATACTACGGATACGAAATCTTACCAAGAGAACTACAATTAACAACAGTAAAAGAAATCCGAAAAAGAAAAGGAATGCCTGACGAAATCAAAACATGGCAATTCTTTTTGGATTAAAAATGACAAAAAATCTAATTATACATTGGAAAGCAAATGCTTTCCATTGTTCATTTTTTTTTGAAAATTTTCATAACGAAAGTATTTTTATATTTCGAAAACCTTATTTAACAATGGTAAAAGATTTCATTATTGGACTTGTACAAGGTGCACTAATAACACTTTTATTAAGTTCCTTTAATCTCAGTTTTTTTGGGTTTACTTTGTCTTTGTTTGGTTCTTCATTAGCCATTTTAGAAATGCTTGATCAAGTAATTTTGTTTTCAATAGCAAATGTCGCGTTTTATTTTTTATTCTCAAGTAAAGCAATTAAAGGGCATCAAATGCAATTTGTTTTGGGGCTAATAGTTGGGGTATTATTTTTATAATTATTATTTGTTTTTTGATTAAAATAACCTTCTTTTTTAGCCGCAGTTTTTTTGACTTTAACAACAAGCCTTTAAAAGCTTTCTTAGGAAGAATTTTCATATTGCGTTGTTCTCGTGAACGGCTTAAAATCGCAGGGTGACGCTTATTAATGATGCGATTTTGATCGGAGGAATTAAGCATGGCAGAAAAGGAATTAATCAACGTTGTGTTTATTGGACACGTTGATCATGGTAAATCAACAACCGTTGGAAGATTACTCTATGACGGAGGCGCTCTTTCTGAACAAGAATATAGAAAACTTGAAGAAGAAGCGAAGTCAAGAGGAAAAGGAACGTTCGTATTTGCGTATGTAATGGATAACTTAAAAGAAGAAAGAGAAAGAGGAGTTACAATCGATGTTTCATACAAAAAATTTGAAGCAAAGAATCACACTTTCACAATAATTGATGCTCCTGGACACAGAGACTTTGTTAAAAACATGATTACAGGTACATCACAAGCTGATGTAGCAGTTTTGGTTTGTGCAGCAAAAGAAGGAGTACAACCACAAACAAAAGAACACGCATTCCTTGCACAAGTAATGGGAATAAAACAAATCGTTGTTGCATTAAACAAGATGGATGAAGTTTCATACGATCAAAAAAGATACGAAAAAATGAAAACTGAAGTAACAAAATTACTTACAGGTGTTGGGTACAAGCCTGACAATATAAAGATCGTTCCAGTATCAGCATGGAAAGGAGACAACATAGTAAAGAAAACAACAAACATGCCATGGTACACAGGAAAAACATTGTTAGAAACTTTGGATGATTTAACAGCACCACCATCACCAGTAGACAAGCCTTTGAGAATACCTCTCCAAGATGTTTACAATATTAAAGGTGTTGGAGCAATCCCAGTTGGAAGAGTAGAAACTGGAGTATTAAGACCAAACGACAAAGTAATTGTAATGCCAAGTGGAAAAACTGGAGAAGTAAAGTCAATTGAAGAACACCACACACAATTACAACAAGCAAAACCTGGTAACAACATTGGATTCTCAATTAGAGGATTATCAGCAGATGATATTGCAAGAGGAGACGTTGTTGGAAGCGTAACAAATCCACCAACAGTAGCTAAGTCATTTGTTGCACAAATCGTTGTACTAAATCACCCAACAGCAATACCTGTAGGGTACACACCAGTGTTCCACGTACACACAGTACAAATGTCAATGACTTTGACTGAAATAAGAAAGAGAATGGATCCAAAAACTGGAGCTACAGTTGAAGAGAATCCTAAGTTCTTAAAAACTGGAGATGCAGCAATCGTAAAGATTGTTCCAACAAAACCAGTATGTATAGAAAAGTTCTCAGAATTCCCACAAATGGGTAGATTCGCAATTAGAGATATGGGACAAACAGTAGCCGCAGGAGTTGTACTAGAAATAGAAAAAGCATAAAAGCTTTGAAAAACAACTCCAGCAAATGCTGGAATAGTAATTAATTTGGGGAGGGAAATTATATTCCCTTTCCAATCCTTTATATTTAAAATGGAGAAGAGGGTGTTTTGATGCAAACAGCAAGAATAAAATTAAGTAGTACTAGTTTTGAAACGTTAGAGGACATATGCAACAAGATAATAGATGTTGCGGACAGAACAGGCGCAAAGCACTCTGGAAAAATCCCTCTGCCAACTAAAAAATTTTGTATTCCTACTAGAAAAGGTCCATGTGGGGGGGGAACAGAATCCTACGAACAATGGCAAATGAGGGTTCACAAAAGACTAATCGACATCCAAGCGGATGAACGAACACTAAAAAGAGTAATGAGAGTAGAAATACCAGAAACAGTACACTTAGAAATTGATTTGAAAGGATAAGAAGACTAAGTATGCTTAGGAGTATTGATTTGAGGAGAAAACTCTTCAAGTCAAATACTTTTTTTGAAACTTTTTAATGGAATTTTAACCTCCTGAGAAAGTATAAAAACACATAATTCCTAAGCAGGTATAGTAATTATGGATTTTTTGCTTGAAGGATTTGGAGTACTTGGGTTATTGCTTCTTTTAGCTGCATTTGTTTTGAATGCAAGAAAACACACAAAAAGAAGGACAATATTATTTAATGGACTAAATTTTTTGGGTTCAATGATAATGGGAATTTATGCAATACAAAAGGATTCGACAGCATTTATACTACTGGAATTCATTTGGGCAATAATTGCATTATACTTTTTAGTTTCAATATTGCATGAAAGACACATTAAACCAATGTATAGAAAAAAGATAGTAAATGTGAAGAAGAAAAAGAAAAAGTGAGTTTATGCACGAGCACTTTGAACATAAAGCAGATGTTGGGATACGCGGAGTGGGAAAAAGCTTAAATGAAGCATTTGAGGAATGTGCTATTGCATTAACTGGGATAATGATTGATTCAAATTCAGTAATGCCTAAAAAAAGCCACGTGATAAATTTAAGTGGTACGGATGGTGGCGCACTTTTAGTGAGTTTTCTTAACGAACTTTTGTTTCTCAAAGACACAAAGAAAATGATTTATTCTAAGTTTAGAGTGAAAATTGGAAAAGAAAGTGTTGTGGATGCAGCCGGAAATACTAAAGAAGTTGTTACTTTAAAAGCAACAATTTTTGGAGAAAAAATTAATCACAACAAACATAAAGTTAAAGTTGATGCAAAAGCAGCAACATACTCTGAACTATTTGTTGGAGAAAAAAATGGCCAATTCATCGCACAATGCATTGTAGATGTTTAAACAACAAAACAAAAACCTTTCCTTTCTTAAGATTCTTAATTTTTGTGTGATTTTAATGGAAATAAAACAAAACAAAAAATATGTTTACAAGCTTAATGCTGAAGGTGAAATGAAAACTTCTCCAAGAATATACGCGGATAATGCGATGGTTGATTTGTTAAAATCAGAACAAGAACAACAAAATAGTCCTCTTAATCAGTTAAAACAACTCTCTACTTTGCCTGGACTTGAAGGGGTTGTAGTTTGCCCAGATTTACATGTTGGGTATGGTTGTCCAATTGGGACTGCCACTGCTTCAAATCTAAAAGAAGGGTTAATTACCTTTGCTGCAACGGGATTTGATATTAATTGCGGAATACACTCGCTTGTTTTACCACTAAGTGCAAAAGAAGTAGAAGAAAAAAAGAAAATTCTTGTTGATCAGTTGTTTAAAGATATTCCTGCAGGGGTAGGAATTGGTGGAAAGTTAAGATTAAACAAAACTGAAATGGATGAAGTGCTAGAAAAAGGAGCAGAATATGTTGTTGCAAAAGGATATGGGTCAAAAAAAGATTTACAAATGATGGAAGAAAATGGGCGAATAAAAAAAATTGATGCTACTAGTGTTTCAGATAAAGCAAAAGAAAGAGCCACTGATCAAATTGGGACTCTTGGTAGTGGAAATCATTATTGTGAAGTTCAAAAAATTGAAAAATTGTTTGATGCTGATGCCGCGAAAACATTTGGGCTTGTGGAAGGAAATACTTTTGTTAGTATTCATTGTGGTTCTCGTGCTTTGGGTCACCAAATAGGAACGGATTATTTGCCAATACTTGATAGTGCGGTGAAAAAATATAATATTAATATTCCAAACCGTGATTTGGTTTGTGCTCCATTTAGTTCAGAAGAAGGCCAAAAATATTTTTCTGCAATTAACGCCGGAACAAATGCCGCATTTGCAAATCGGCAAGTAATTGGGGTGCTTACAAAAAGAGTAATTGCAAAAGTATTTGAAATTGATGAAGAAAGCATAAAAACTTTTTATGATGTGGGGCATAACACCGCAAAAATAGAAACTTATTATATTGGACACTCTGTTGAGGGAGCAAAAAAACAAAAATTATTAATCCAAAGAAAAGGTAGTACAAGAGGGTTTGGGCCTAATAATGAAGAAGTTCCGTTAAAATATAGAAAAATTGGCCAGCCAATTATTGTTGGAGGAAGCATGGGGACAAATTCTTTTATTTTAAAGGGAACAAAAAAAGCGATGGATGAAACTTTTGGTTCAACAATTCATGGGGCTGGGAGAAGTATGTCAAGAACTGCTGCGATGAAAAAATGGACTAGTGAAGAACTGCTCTTGGAGCTAGCAAAAAAAGGAATTTTAATTAGAGCAAGATCACAAAAAGGTCTTCCTGAAGAAGCACCCGAAGCGTACAAAAATATTTCAAATGTAGTTGAAATAATGCACAAAGCAGGGATTAGTGAAAAAGTTGCAAAACTAAAACCAATTGTTTGTGTAAAAGGGTAATAAATAATCTAAAATGATAATAAATGATTATTATTTTGTCAAAACAATTTTTTTTATTATTTTGTGTCGTTTTTTCAAAATAGAAGCATTTGGG
>CAZIEL010000012.1:0-14068 GCA_964538165.1 uncultured archaeon
CTTTTGATTCAAGCATAACCACTCTAAAAGAATTATCTTTAGTTTGCGTAAATTCAATAAAAGAAGTATTCTTCACAAAAGACACATTTTTCTTGCTACTTAACGATTCAAATAAATATTTGTCAAGAGAATACCTATCCGAATTCAGAAATCCTTTTTTGGATAATTTTTCTGTCCCATTGTCCAAATCCACATATTTTATATCTAAAATATTAGGATCAACCAACAAATTTTTATCCAAAGAATTCTCAAAAAACTCAATACCTTCAGTAACCAATATTCCACTACAAGCTTTCTTCCTCGGAAAATCTTTTGAATCAACAAGTAGAACCTTAAATCTTTCAGACAAATTAGCTGCCAAACTACACCCTGCTGCACCTGCCCCAATAATTACTACATCAAACCCAAGATCAATAGAGTTTAAATCTTTTGCAATCATGGAGCCAACCCTAAATCATTTTTCTTCCAGGAAATTTTTTTGAAGAGTTAAATATTTTTTCAAAGTCCACAAGCCCTTCTTTTGATTCAATCATTGTACCAATATGAAGTGCATCGGCCCCAGATTCAAGTAAAGATTGGGCATGTGAATAATTTTTGATTCCACTTGTCGGGATAACAAATAAATTTGTCTTTTTACGAATTAATTTTACGTGTTGATCCGGAGGCGGTAAAATGCTACCTGACCCACCAGCCATAATATAAAATCTTATCCCTAAATATTGACAGGCCAATGCATTAGCAAGGCTTATCTCTGGTTTGTTTTGAGGAATTGAATTTGGTTGAGCTAACCAATTTGCTGTCCCTTTTGAATTTCTTTCATCAAAAACATAAGCAGTAGGCAAAGGTTCAAGATAATCTGTTTTTATTAAAGGAGCCCCCATAACCAATGAATCTCTTAAAAAAAACATATTTGTTGCATTAAAAACCGTCGCCCAATAAATAGAAGACCTACCAGATTTTCCTTTTAATAAAAAACTGCTTGTATTAGAAATGTAAGTAGTAAAAGTAAAATCAAAATCTTTCAATATTATATCAAATAAAGACTGTGTTGAGATTGGATCAACTAAACTACTCCCCACAGCAATATGCTGCACTCCATAAAGTTGCAATTTTTTCAATATTTTAATTGCCTCCTCTAAAGATTGTTTATCAGGATCAACTTGAGGAATTACTAGTGGATGCTCTTCTCTCAACTCATAAATTCTTTTTTCAACTTTCCCTATTTTAAACATATTTTCCACCAAATAACAAACTTAAATGCCCTTTACTAAGATCAACAATAGGTTTTCCAAATACTATTTTTTTCCCAGTTATTTCAGTAACTATCCCGGATAAAAAACCCCTCATTATTATGTAATCAACTTCTTTATACCATTTTGACCATGGAAAATGATTAACTAATACTTTTACCTCATTTGATGAAGCAGAAAATGGCAACACTTCACCCCAACCAAGTGCTGACAAGACATCAAATATGTCTTTTTGATTTTTTCCAAACTTAGATAAAATAGATTTTCCTGTATCAAATGCACACTCAAACAATAAATCAACATATTCCTTATTATCACTATTTTTTAACTCAAGTTCTAATATATAAGTTCCACTAACTTCGAAAAGAAAAAAACGTTTATCTTTAAATCGAACTATGCCCCCCTCGTAATCAAAAAATTTAAAATCTAAATAAGTTTGGAATGATTTTGAACAACTTGTTTGAGCCTGAGCATTAAATTTAACATAGTCTTGAAAATTCTCAAGTAACCCATCTAAATTTGTTTCTTTAAATAACTCTGAGCTTGAATAATTTTCTTTCAAATAATTATATGGTGCGGCAGTAACAGTACACTCATACAAATCACTAATTTTATTCACATCTCTTAAAACAACTTCAACAGTGGGATCTTGAAATATCCAAGCCATCATTCCCGCTGTCCCACCAGTAGCAAAAATATATTCATAACCTAGTTTTTCCAAAACAGTAAATTTTTTAAGTGAATAATCCGTTTTTGGTATTTTCACATCAGTGACATGCTCAATGCTGCTTGCATAAGTTCCTTCAACAAATTTACTTGTGATGAAAATCCAATCTTTAATTTTATCCCCAGGATTATCTTTAACATTTTCAAATTTTCCAGATTGAGCAAAACGATAACCAAACTTCTTACCAATTGAATACATTTTTTGTCTACCCAAATCACCAAATTTTGAAACCATCTTGCTTTCAAATTCAACAAAAAAGTCTTCAGGATAAAATATTTGCCGTGCATAAACATTTGTTTTTCCAGATATTTTAAAATCAAGAAAACCCGGCTTGTTAAAAACTAGTGCCCCAGGAATTACAAACCTTTTTAAGTAAATTCCAACAAAGCTATCCTTTAGAGGCATTCATAACACCTCATGAAAGAGTTATCCCTTCAGTAGTTAATTCATATGATTTGAGCCCACCATCTACAGGAGTGTATCTCATTTTTCTCAATTCTAAATTTCTGCTATTTGAATCTCCCACAGTCATTGATCTAAGACAAATAACTCCATCTGCAATGAATTCACTAACACCATCCGCACTCAAAGTTTTTTGATCTTCTGGAAGTTCAGTAGTAAGTAATGAAGTTAATCCATAGTGCTTAATTTCCTTGAATAACTTGTAAAGTATTCCTTTACTTATGATTTGTTCTGTTCTTGGAATTGGATTTACTGTTTCGGCTATTTGAACCATTGAAAACCCTTTGTCATCTGCAAGACCAGATACCATCAAGGAATCAGTTAGTGTTGTTAAAGAATCAACAACTAATCTTTTTGGTTTGAATTCTTGAACAAGAGCAGTAAGTCGTTCTAAGAAACCGTCCCCACCAGTTATGTCAAAATAAACAATTTTTACCAAATTTCTTTGTTCTAGATCTGCTAGTTTCCAATTGAACCCTGCTGCTTGTTTATAAAGCTCTTCTCTTGTTTGTTCTGTTGAGATATAAAGTCCTTTTTCTCCAAAAAGAGTTGCACCATTGATTAAGTATTGTAAACAAAATGTTGATTTTCCTGTTCCAGCTCCACCAGAGATTAGAACAGTATTTCCTTGAGGAAATCCACCCATTAGAGCTTTGTCGAGGCCTTGTATGCCTGTCTTTGTTCGAATAATTTCATCAATAGCCATTTTAGATCTGCAATATAGAAAGAAAAACTAGTATTTAAAGATGACTAGAGATATTAACTTTAGAAAATTAGCCACTAATCTTTCTTCTCAGGTCTCATTTGGGGGAAGAAAATTACATCCCTAATAGTTGAAGAGTTTGTTAGTATCATTACTATTCTATCTAAACCCAGTCCGATCCCTGCCGCAGGAGGCATTCCATACCCTATTGCATCTAAGAAGTCTTCATCGAGGGGATGATTTTCTCCTTTTGCTTTGCCTTGATCTTTTTGTTCTTCAAAGAATTGTCTTTGAAGAATTGGATCATTTAATTCGGAGTACCCATTACAAAGTTCATGACCGTTAATGTAACATTCTGTTCTCTCAATTAATTTTTCAGCATCTTCTCTTGAGGGTTTACAAAGAGGAGTTGTTTCTTTTGGGTATTCTAAAACCCAAGTTGGTTGAATTAATTCATTTTCACAAAAGTGTTCAAATAGTTCTGCAACAACAAGACCCCATTTCTTTTCATCTTCATCAATTTCAACTTTTTCAGTTCTTGCAATTTCAAGTAATTCTTCAAGAGTCATTGATTTTACGTTCGTGCCTAATTTTTCCCCAAGAGCATCAAGCATTTTTATTCTCTTCCATGGAGCTTTAAGATCAATTTCTTTTCCCTCATAAGTAACTTTAGTTGTCCCATTTACTTTCAGTGCAATAAATTCAACCATTTCTTCAGTAAGTTTTACAATATCATTAAGATCAGCATAAGCCCAATAATATTCACTCATTGTGAATTCAGGATTATGAGTTTTATCCACATCTTCATTTCTAAAATTCTTACAAACAGTATAAACTTTCTCATACCCTCCAACTAATAATCTTTTTAGATACAGTTCTGGAGAAATACTTAAATAAAAATTTGATTTCCAAGCATTTGAAACTGTAGTGTAGGGTCTTGCACTTGCTCCCCCATAATTTGGTTGAAGAACAGGAATTTCTACTTCCAAAAATCCTTTTGAATCTAAAAACTCTCTCCAAGCAGAAATAATTTTTGATCTTTTTGTAAAAACATCTTTCACTTCAGGATTCATTATTAGATCAAGATATCTTTTTCTTTGACGTATCTCAATATCTTGAAGTCCATGGAATTTTTCTGGAAGAGGAAGAACACTTTTTGACAAAACTTCAAGTGAATCAACTAAAATTGATAATTCTCCTCTCTGAGTTCGATAAACTTTTCCCTTAACTCCAACAAAATCCCCTAGATCAATTAATTCAAGTAATTCAAAAGCTGCATCAGGAGTTACTCCTTTTCTTAAAAATAATTGAATTGTTCCTTTTGAGTCAGCGGCTTTAATAAAAGCAATTGCTCCAAAAGAACGCTTTGCCATTACTCTCCCAGCAACTCCAAACTCGGGACCAGTTTCTTCATTTTTTAAAGCAGAAAATTCTTTTTGTAAATCTATTGAATAAGCAGTAATGTCAAATTTGTAAGGATAAGGATTAATGCTCTTGTCGCGAAGTTTACGCAAATTATCCTTCTTTGCTTTAATTAAGTCATTTTCCATAATATAAGATTCGAACGTTTAATTAAAAAAGCTTGGCAAAAGCACTAGAAAGGTTAATAATCACGGGCAAGTATTACTTAATTATGCCCCACACACAAGCAAGAAAAAAAGGTTCTATCCTACTAAAAGAAGCACACAATATGATTGGAAAAAGTCTCTTACCTGATGAAAAAGAAGCACTCAGAAGAATACTTATAAGAACTATTAGAAGAGAAAGACGAAGCGGCCCCCCAATATTTTTTGAAAAAAATGTTCCTCTTGACTCAGAACATATGCGCGCAGTATTGAGAAGAATTAAAAAAAGGAGAGATTTGACCCTCAAAACAGATAAAGAAAAACAACACCCTGTTTCTTCAACAGTTAGAATTCGAAAAAGAATTACTGCAGGAGAACTTGCGTCTAGAATTACTGCAAAACAACTTTTACCAAAAAAAGTTCAGTTAACAATAGCACAACAAGAAATCCTCCTAAAATTAATTACTCACAGAGAAAAACATTTTTTTCAAGGCACAAGAATTCCTGTTGGAACCGATAAAAGAGTATTATTGCTTAAACTAGTTAACCAATTAGGCCCAACAAAAACACAAGAATGTGTAAAAGAAGTAGTTGAAAGTGCAAAAGAAATAACCCAAATAGCAAACAAATCAAAATCGGGAGGAAGAATGGGGGATGCATTTGTTAATATACATCAAAGAGTGGATGCACAATTTAACCACCATCTTAGCGAAATAATGACAAATACTGAACACGCAGTACGAGAAGGATTTAGTGCAATGAAACAAGAAATGGATTATTTAAAAGAAATTTCAACAGCTAGTTTACCGGAAGAAGAAAAAACAAGAATAAAAAAAGTTATTGAAAAAAGACTCAAAGAAATACGAGATGAAATACATATAGCCACCTCACCCAGACACTACCAAATGCCTTAACTATACAAAATATTACACTTATTCTCGAAGAGTCTTTAATAATCAACAGCAAGAGTAATTAGTTATGGATATTAAATCTGTCTGGAGTCCTTTCATCTAATTATAGGCTCACCATAAAGTTGGGCTCCAGACAGCTCACCAAATTTAATAAATCTTATTCACTTCTTTTCTTTAGGATCAAACAAAATTTGAGACCAAATTTATTTTTGTGGTGGCGCTAACTAACCACAAGAGAAAAAATGATTATAATTTAGTTTTTATAATGCTTGACAAATAAACACAAAACTGGGGGAAAAATAATATGGAAAAAAATATTTTTGATAATACCAATTCAAGATTTGGAGAATTTGGAGGAACTTTTGTTCCTGAAATGATGATGCCTGCGCAAAAAAAACTTGAAGAAGCATTCAACAAGTATGCTCTTTCAAAAGAATTTCAAGAAGAACTAAATAATTTGTTAAAAGAATTTGCTGGAAGAGAAACCAATTTGTATTATGCAAAAAACATGTCCGAAGATATGGGGTGTAAAATTTATCTTAAAAGAGAAGATTTACTTCATAGTGGAGCGCACAAAATAAATAATGCACTGGGCCAAGCACTTCTTGCAAAAAAAATGGGTAAAAAAGAGATTATTGCAGAAACTGGTGCGGGACAACACGGAGTGGCAACAGCAATTGTTGGAGCACTGTTCAAAATTCCAGTAAAGGTGTTCATGGGAGAAATTGATGTTAAACGACAAGCACTAAATGTATACCGAATGAAACTATTTGGAGCAGAAGTTATTTCTGTAACAAGCGGATCAAGAACATTAAAAGACGCAGGAAATGAAGCACTAAGATACTACTTAGCAAATGTAGAAAATTGTTACTATTTAATTGGAAGTGTGGTTGGCCCGCACCCTTACCCAAAAATAGTACAACATTTTCAAAAAGTAATTGGACAAGAAATAAAAAAACAAATACTCCAAAAAGAAAAAAAACTTCCAAGCAGAATTGTTGCTTGTATTGGAGGAGGATCAAATGCAATTGGAGCTTTTGATGAGTTTCTAAATGACAAAACAGTAAAATTAGTTGGAATAGAAGCGGGGGGAAATGGAGTAAAACACGGAAAAACACTTGGAGAAGGTACTGTGGGAGTATTCCAAGGAAGCAAATCTTACTTACTTCAAACAAAAGATGGACAAGTACTCGAAGCACACAGTATTTCAGCAGGACTTGATTACCCAGGAGTGGGCCCAGTACACAGCTATTTAAAAGATAGCAAAAGAGCAATTTATGAAAGCGCAACTGATGATGAAGCAGTGAATGCTCTCAAATATTTGTGCAAAATGGAAGGAATACTTCCCGCACTTGAATCATCTCATGCAATAGCATATGTTATTAGAAATAAAGGAAAATTTAATAGAGATGAAATTATCGTAATAAACCTCTCAGGAAGAGGAGACAAAGATGTAAATCAATTATTGGAGGCGAAATAATGTTTGGAAAAAAAGTTTTTATGCCATTTACAGTACTTGGAGACCCCACTTATGAAGACTCAATAAAAATAATTAAAGGATTCATTGAAAATGGGGCAAGTGCACTCGAACTTGGATTTGCTTTCAGCGACCCAATAGCTGATGGACCAGTAATACAAAAAGCAAACAACAGAGCACTAGAAAGCGGAATCACAACTAAAAAAGGATTTAATATAATTGAAGAAATCCGAAAAGAATCAAAAATCCCAATAAGCGTAATGCTAAGCTACAACATAGTTTTTAATTATGGAGTAGAAAATTTTTACAAAAAATGCGCAGAACTAAAAATAAATGGAATATTGTGCCCAGATGTGCCTCTTGAAGAAGCAAAAGAACTAATAGAACTGTCAAAAAAATACAAACTCGCACAAATATTTATTGTATCCCCAACCACAACAATTGAAAGATTAAAATTACTAAATAAGTATGCATCAGGATACATATACATGGTATCTCTCCTTGGAACAACAGGAACAAGAGATTATTTAAACAAAAAATTACCTAAAATGATAAAAATGACTAAAAAAGAAATAAATTTGCCAATTTATGTTGGATTTGGAATAAGCACCCCACAACAAGCTGCAAATGTAATAAAACTTGGAGCAAATGGAGCAATCACTGGATCGGCATTTTGTAAAATAATTGAAGAAAATTTAAATGACCCAAAGAATATGCATGAAAAAATAAGAAATTTTTGCAAAGAAATGAGTGAAGGTGTAAAAAAATGCTAAAAACTGCGAAGGATAGTTCAAAGAGGCGAATGAAAATTAAAATCAAAACAAAAATTACTCCAATTAAATATTCTAATCCGTTTGAGTTATACTCAAAACTAAGCAACAAGGGTAAAAATGTGAGTTTATTATTTGAATCAAAATCAGAGAACCAAAAATATGAGAGAAAAAGCATGATTGTTCCTTCTCTCATACTAAAAATAACAGGAAAAAAAGAGAACTTTCAAATCAAGGCGTTAAATAAAGTAGGAGAAAAAATACTTTCAATGTTTAATGACAAAGATTTCGCATATTCAACAAACTTTTCACAAAATAAAAATGAAATAAACGGAAAAGTAGAAAAAAAAGAAAATCCAAATCTTAGTGAAGAAGAAAATTCAAAATTGCCAAATATTTCGTTTATAATAAAAACAATTCTAAATAAATTTGAATCAGAAAACCCTTACGCGGGGCTTTATGGAGTATTTGCATATGATTTTGCGCGAAACTTTTATCATGTTGAAGAAAAGTCAACTGATGAAGGGTGTAATGATTTTGAATTATTTCTCCCAACCAAAGTTTATGTACTCCATGATGACGAAAAAAGAGCAGAACTAATAGAATTTTCTTTTAATGACAAAAAATTTTCTAAAGAAAAAGAGATTGTAGGATTCGAATTTAAGAAAACGAAAAACGAGATTGAATTTGATTTAAGCGAAGATGAGTACAAAACAATAGTTGAAAAATCAATTAAAGATATTAAAAACGGAAGAGTAATGCAATGTGTTTTATCGAGGAGAACAAAAGTGAATCTACAAAAAACTCCTTTTGAATCATATGCAAAACTAAGAGAGACAAATCCATCCCCCTATTCATTCTATTATTGCCTTGGGGACAACAAAATACTTTACGGGGCTTCACCAGAAATGCATATTAGAATTGATGTAACTGATAAGGGAAGAAAATTACAAATACGCCCAATCGCAGGAACAATAAAAAGATCAACAAATCCGCTTGAAGATGCTGAGAATCGGAAAAAACTTCTTAACGATGAAAAAGAAATAAGAGAACACACAATGCTTGTGGATCTTGCAAGACACGAACTCTACAAATTATGCGAAACAAAAAGCGTAGAAGTAACTGATCTTTATACCCTAGAAAACTATCCAAACTTATATCATTTAGTTTCTGGCGTTGAAGGAATACTAAAGAAAGATAAAGACCCAATTGATGCATTACTAATCACCCTCCCAGCAGGAACCTTAAGTGGAGCTCCAAAACAAGAAGCAATGAAAATGATTGAACAATATGAGGGTTCAAAAAGAGGCTTCTATGGCGGAGCAAGCGGACTAATCTCGTTTAATGGAGGCTGCAACACAGGAATAACCATAAGATCAACATATGTAGTGAATGGAAAATCAGAAATAAGAGGCGGAGCAGGAATCGTTGCACTATCTACTCCTGAAGGAGAATTAAATGAAGTTAAACTAAAAATATCAAAAGCACTTAGCGTATTGGAGGAAAAAGCATGAAAGTAATTTTTATTGATAACTATGATTCTTTCGCAAACACAATTGAAGCATATTTTATTAATGCAGGAGCAGAAGTTATCATGTATACAAGCAACTGCTCTATTGAAGCAATAAAAAAAGAAAACCCGGATCTAATTTTACTAGGCCCCGGACCAAATGGACCAAAAGAAGCAGGAAACTATTTAGAAGTAATTGACAAATTTCATAAAACAACGCCCATATTTGGAATTTGTTTAGGTTTTCAAGCAATAATGGAATATTTTGGGGAAGAAGTAAAACCACTCCAAGAAATAATGCATGGTTCAGCAAGCGAAATAGAACATGATGGAAAAACAATTTTTAGAGGAATTTCTCAAAATGAAAAATTTGCACGATATCATTCACTTGGAGTGCTAAAAGTACCAAATTGTTTTGAAATATCCGCAAAAACTAATGATATAATAATGTCAGCAAGACACAAAACCCTTCCCATAGAAGGAGTACAATTTCACCCAGAGTCAATATTATCCATGCATAATAATGCGGGAAAAACACTAATCGAAAATGTTGTGAGGAGAGTAAAATGAAAGAAATTTTAAAAAAACTAATAAAAAGGGAAGAGCTAAACGAAGAGGACATTAACGAAATAGTTAATGCAATTGAACAAAATACTTTCATCCCAACCCAGCTTGCAGGAATACTTTGCACACTTGAATCAAAAAAAGTTAGCGCGAACGAACTTGGACTATTTGTAGACAAATTAATTCAAAAAGCCCAAGTTATTGATTTGGGGGAAAGTTGTATTGATGTGTGCGGAACGGGCGGAGATGAAAAAAACACCTTTAACATCTCTACAGCAACAATGTTTGTTGTTGCAGGAGCAGGAGTAAAAGTTGCAAAACATGGAAACAAAGCGGTCTCATCAAACAGCGGAAGCTTTGATGTGCTTGAAGCACTGGGAATAAACACCGCAAACATAATTATTGACCCTAAAAAAACAATGGAAAAAACAAACATAGCTTTCTTGTTCGCACAAAAACACCACCCTTTATTCAAAAATGTTGGGCCATTGAGAAAAGAATTGGGAATAAAAACAATTTTCAACATGATGGGCCCACTTCTTAACCCCGCAAAAGCAAAAAGACAATTAATTGGAGTGTTTAATCCAGAACTAACTGAAACGATTGCAGAAGTAGTAAAAAAAAGAGGAATAGAAAGAGCAATGATTGTTAATGGAGAAGGACTTGATGAAATAACAATAACCGGAAAAACAAAAATATCTGAACTAAACAAAGGAATAATCAACACTTATTATTTTGATCCAAAAGAATATGGTTTTAGTTATGCAAAATTTGAAGAACTAATAGTGAAAACTAAAGAAGAAAGTGCAACAATAATTCAAAGCATACTCAACGGAGAAAAATCCAAAAAAAGAGATGTAGTAGTATTAAACGCAGCCGCTGCATTAGTCATTGCTGGGAAAGCAAAAGACTTTAAAGAAGGAATAAAATTAGCTGAAGAAACAATTGATTCAAAAAAAGCATTAGAAAAACTTAACCAACTAAAGAAAATATCCCAAGCATAATTGATAACAATACACCAGCAGAACATTAAAAAACATTAGAAATAATTAGTATTTACTCAAAGTGATATGATGGTTGGAAAAAATAAGGAAATTACAATAGATCCTTGGGGAAAAGAGCTGATCCAAGATTACTCAAGATTAATTAAAGAATTTGGAATGCAAGAATTTGATAACAACATTTTCCCAGAACCAAATTTACAAATGAGAAGAGGAATAAACTTTGGAGGACAGGATTTAGAAGCAATTGCAAAATGCATAAAAGACAACAAACCATTTTATGTACTCAGCGGAATAATGCCTTCAAGTGAAAAGATACACTTGGGAACAGAAACAGTAATCCAAAACATCAGATATTTTCAAGACCACGGAGCAAAAACATTTGTTCTAATTGCGGATGTAGAATCCCAAGCCACAAGAGGAGTGTCTTTAGAAGAAGGAAAAAGAAGGGCAATGGAATTTCACATACCCGCATACATAGCTCTTGGACTTGACATTGAGAAAACCACTTTTTACTTACAAAGCGAAAACAAAGAAGTGTCAAACTTAGCAGCAATATGCTCACAAAAAATAACTGAAAATGAGTTTAGGGCAATCTACGGATCAGTTCACCCTGCAAAGGTAGTGAGTGCATTCACACAAATGGGGGATATATTATTCCCACAACTAAAAGAGAGAATGCCAGGAATAATCCCAGTAGGAATAGATCAAGCCCCACACATTAGAATGGTTAGAGACGTAGCAAGAAGACTAAAACAAGAATATGGATTTTTTTTACCCAGTGCAATATACAACAAATATACTTCCGCACTTGATGGATCTTTTAAAATGAGTAAAAGCGCTGAAGCCATTGGAAAAATTGAAATACCTGAAAAAGATTTAAATTTACTTGAAAAAAAAATAAATAAGGCCCTAACTGGAGGAAGACCCACAAGAGAAGAACAAAGAGAAAAAGGCGGAGAAATAAATAAATGCATTGTTTATGAATACGCAAAAAACCATTTCATTAAAGATGACCAAATATTAAACAAAATGTTTGAAGAATGCGTGAGTGGAAAAAACCTTTGTGGAGAATGCAAAGCAAAATACGGAGTACCCTATGCTAAAAAATTCTTTGAAAATTTTAACAAAAATTTTGAAGAAGCAAAAAAAAGCGTTGGAAAAATAAAAATCCTAAAATAATTGCTAATTTTTTGGTTTAGGATAAAAATAAATGCTTAAATACTATTTGAAGAAAATAATAATTAACTTGGTGAGCAAAGTTGAAAGAAAAAGAGAACACAAAAAAAGTCAAATTGATTGATGAACTAGAAATTCGTTCAACCACTCCAAAAAAAAGAATAGGGTTACCGAAACGTTACCTAAAATCAAGATGGAAACACTATCTAAGCAGAGATAAAAACGGGATACTCTTAATAGAAGGAGTGAGTGTAATTGATATACAAAAAAAATACGGAACCCCACTATTTATCTTAATAGAAGAAGAAGTTCGAAAAAAAACAAGAGAATTCATTGAAGCTTTTGATTACTCCCCATTTAGAATGAGATATGCCACAAAATGCAATTCAAATTTAGAAATACTAAGAGTAATTAGAGAAGAAGGATCAGAACTTGACGCAAGTAGCCCTGGAGAAATAATATTGGGACTCTTAGCTGATTTTCAACCAAATCAAATAACATTTACTAATCTCTTCAAAACAAAACAAGACATTATGTTCGCAGCATCAGTAGGAGTACACTCAATTACTCTTGATTCACTTGAAGAACTAGACAAAGCAATTGATGTTTCAGAAAAATTAAACAAAACAATCCCCTTAATGTTAAGAGTAAACCCAATGATTTCTGATGGAAGATTCACAACAAAACACCAACAATATGGCATACCTTATGAATATGTGAAAAAAGCTATTGTAAAAATCGCGGCATGCGAAAAATTAACCCTCAAAGGATTTCATTTTCACGGATCATATGCTCACAATGCAAAAGGATACATGCTTGCTGCAAAAAAAATAGTTAAACTAGCAAAAGTCGCAAAAGAATATGGAATAAAAATCAAAGAACTTGATTTTGGGGGCGGATTCCCTGTCGAAGCACCCCAATCGTACAGACCTGGAAAATATTTCACTCCAAAAGAATTTGCAGAAAAATTTGTGCCGTTTTTTAAAAAGCTTACAAAAGAAAACGAATTAGATGTAATGTTAATATTTGAACCAGGAAAAAGAATCGTTGCAAATGCAGGAATTGGATTAATGCGCGTTATAAGTAAAAAGAAACTAGAGAAAAAAGAAATACTAGTAACAAATACTTCCTGTTATTCAATGTTACCAGACATCTTGATTAGTAAATGCAAATATGATGTTTTGCCAGCAACAAATATGATTGCGCCAAGAACATACGCATATGATATTGTGGGATGCACTTGCGATTGTATTGATGTTATAAAAAGAAATGAATATACTCCAAAATTACAAGCGGGAGATCTTTTAGCGGTTACTGACTGCGGAGCATATAGCTCAGTAATGGGATCAAACTTCAACAGTCAAAAAAGACCCCCAACAATAATGATAAGTCAAGACGGAAAAACAAGATTAATTAGAAGAGGCGATCGATTTTCTGAAATGTTTGCCCCTGAACTTGATGTGCTAAAAATAGCAGGCCCAAAAGAGCTAAAAAAACTTTATGATTTATCAAGACTAAATGTTGACAAACTTTGGGGCGACAAAGAAAAAAGATTCTAAAAAAGGATTACCTTTATAAGCACAATAAATACAATCTTTGTATGAAAAACGGTCAAAGTAGAAACTCTAATTATTTACAAAGACGAGGAAAAATAATTCCAAAAAGGACAAAACCACAAAATGGAAATGCACGAGGACACAGATTCATGCATGTACAAAATGCATTTAGAAGAAAATTTGATCAAATGGCAAGAAAAATGGAACTCGCACCGGTAAGAGAAATTGGGAGCGGAGTAGATTATATTCATTGGTACTATAAAGGCAAAGAAAAAAAAACTTTTAAACTTGATTTTAAATTCTCTTTTGGAGATTTAGGACCAAACACAATCAAAATAAGAGTGAGTAGAGAAACAAGAAGACTCTTAAATAATTCTGATTGGGTAGTGGCAA
>CAZIEL010000013.1:0-13930 GCA_964538165.1 uncultured archaeon
TAAAGAAGAAGTAAATATATTAACTGAAAGAGGATGCCCAAACGCATGTGTATTTTGTACAGTTCCGCGAAAAGGAAAACCTGCACACACAAACGACACAACAATTATTGAAGGATTAAAAGAACTTGCAAAAAATCCAGAAGTAAAAACAATTCACTTTGCAAACGATCAATTATTCCTTGATGAAACGCGCGCAAGAAATTTTCTAAACTTACTCATACAAAACAAACTCAATGAGCGATTTCGTTTTGTTGGGATAGCAACAGTTGAAGCATTTATACAAAACGGAAAACCAAACTTGGAACTTATCTCACTAATGAAAAGGGCTAATTTTGGAAGTTTAACTTTAGGTGTAGAAGCATTTAATGATAACATGATACGTGAACTTAAAGGAGGGAGATTTACTGCACTTCAAGCAATAAAATTACTTGATGCGATTAATGCGTGCGGAATACAAGCAGGAACATTTAGACTTGCAGCAGGAATAAATACCACTCCAAAAGAATTCCTTGAATCATACTATCGTGCAACAGTAAGAAATATTAGACAACTTAATGAACTCCCAAGAGCCGCTTCGATGATTGAGGCTTGGGGAAAAATGCCAATAGCAGAAAAAGCAAAACGAGAAGGACTATTACACAAACACAATGGAGAGGTAAAAAGTTTAGAGCGAACAAGTCCAAAAACACCAGTGTTTGTTTTACCAAAAGATGAAGCATTACAAAATTTGTTTAAACAATTTCTAAAATCTGGGCGCAGAGATTTTAGAATGGAAGACATCGCACAAATAGTTGCATTTGCAAAAACTCAGTTCGCACCAAGCGACCCACAATTAAGAAAGTTATTAGAACTCCAAGGAAGAATGATTACAATTGGAAGCGAAAATCAACAAATAAAACGAACCATGTTAAGAGAAACAATACTAGAAGAATCAAAAAAAAGATTTGGAAACACTAACAAAGAAAGTCTGGACGCTTTATTTAAAGATAAACAATTTGTAAAAAAAGCTGTCCAACAAGCAGAAGCCCAAGCAACACAATATACTGCTCTGGCAAGAAAAGCTCGACAACAAAGAGGCACTCAAAGATTAAAAACTATGGCAAAAGGAAGAAAACAATTTGGAAGATCAATATTTACTACCCCAAGCAGGATGAGAACTAAGTAAAAAATAGTTAATGCCGTCTTGAAGGTCTTTTTTTCCCTTCAAAAAAACGATCACTAACAAAACCATCAAAAACCTTATCGGATAATCCTTCTCTTTTAGTACGCAACTCCAACCGCCTAATTTCATCAATAAAATAGTACAACTCTTTGTCCATTTTTCTTCTCTCTATTGCTTCCTTCATGTCCCTTGGAGAGATACGCAAAAACTTTACAACTTTTGAAAATCCAATAGTTGGCTTTCCACGCATTTGAGTAAAAAGATACTCATAAACTGGCCCCCTAAAAGAAGATGCCTTAATTATCCCTTTAGCTGGAGCTCCTTTTAGAACAACCTTTCTTTTTATGGAGCGACGAATCGGCAAATTTAACCACTACCCTAATAGCTCTCTCCCCTTATTTATACTGTACTCACAAAAAAACAAAACAACCCCTCGCGAACTTTTTTAATAACATAACTACAAGAAGTTTCTAATAAAACTAAATAAGGTAACCTTGATGAATATTAAACTCGCTGAAATAAACACAAAAGAACTTATCAAACTTGAGGATTTTTTGCAAAACAATGAAATTGATGAAAACACTTTTTTTGAACTAACAAAACTAATCAATTTTTCTTTTTCGGTAGAAGAATGCTCAAGACTCTTAAGCCACCACATTTGTGAAAGCATTGATTCATACACCCAACAAAGCCAAAGATACGTAAAAATGGGGCCAAACGCTTTTGTTACACCAAAGGAAATTAAAAACCTTGGAGAAGAAATAGAAAAAGAGTATTGTGAATTAAACAAAGAAATATTTGAATTCTACAACAAAATGACAAAAATAAAAGAAGGATTTGCAGGAAGGAAAGCTCAAGAAAGTGATTATGTTTATGGAATAAAAATCGAAGACGGAAGATACTTGCTTCCACTTAGCACAACAACAAACGTTTTTATGACAATGAACTTTTCACAAATTATCAGATTTTACAAAACCATGAAGAGAATTCGAATAAACGAAAGTGAAGAAATATTAGAAAAACTTGATGAATCAATTAATCAAGCCCTAAACAAAAAAGACAGCACAGTAGTTAAAAAAATAAGAGAACTCACCAATAGTACTGTTGAAGAAAAAGAAGCTATAGCTTTTTTTGATGAATACTTCAGTAAAATCACACAAGAAAACGATTGCATTTTTATTAATTCTTTTGAACAACCAATCTTGCGAACAGGACTTGGTGCGCTTACTTCAACAAACGAAAAAACTCCTTCCGAAATACTAAGCGGTTGGCAAAAAGACAAAATAGAACTGGAAAAAACAAAAGGAGTAACAGAAAGAGTAATGGGTTATGGGCATAGTTCAATTATCGAACACGCAAGAACTACTTTCGGATTAATGATGACCCTAACTTGTTATCATCAATTTGAAAGACACAGATTACCAAGTAACTACAGAGAAAGGTTTGAAGAAATCCCAATTGATAGAGAAGTATTGCTGCCCCAAAGTATTAAGAGAAATGCAGAAATTCAAGCCGAATTTAATGAAAAAGTGCGAAAAGTAAAGGGATTTAGATGTAAACTAAAACTAAAAGGCGCAATCACTGCAGAAATATATTTACTACTTAATGCAGATATGCTAAAAGTTATTTCTTCTACAAACGCCAGAATTGATAAAGAAATAATGAGCGAAAGATTATGCAATAACGCACAATGGGAAATAAGACACTTGTACGAAAAAAAATTAGAATATTTAAGAAAAATAGATATGAGTATTTATGGAAAAATTGGGCCAGGGTGCACACGCGGAGCATGCCCTGAAGGAACTTTAACTTGCGGAAAAATATTAGAAGTAAGGGAAAAATATCTTGGAAAGCAAACGATTTGAAAAAATAAAAAACAAATAAAAAAAATCAATTCACTCTTTTAACCCACCAAGTACAACTTTAAAAGCCTCAATCTTTGCTGAAACAGAATGAAAATGATTAGTGTCTTTCTGAGAATTATTCTTAAGTTCTTCAAGAAATATTATCTCCTTACTAAGCCACCCTAAAAGTTCATCACATTTACAACACATAACCCCACCAAAAAAGTTAGAATAACCCATTTTCTTCAAAATCTTTTTTTATCAAATAAAATTTGTAGTCACCCCAAAGAAAAAAAGAACTTGTCACAACACACACAAAAAAGAGAATTATAAAAAAAGGGTTCAAAAAAATGGAAAGTAACAAAAAAGAGAGTGAAAGCCCTATTGAGAAAAGAGTTCTCTTTGAAAAAACACTTTCTGTTAAACCACTCAAGTTATGTTTTTGAAAATTAATAAAATTAAATAAATTCAACGCAGGCATACTAAAGTCATATTTAACTTCTTGCACAATCGAAACATTTTCAAACAAACTCTTTCGCTTTTTCATTCATCCCACCAAAACTAATTCAAACCTTTACTTCTCTTAGATGACTTATTGCAAGAAACCTTTTTTTGAAAAATACTTTCTTGAGTACTCTCATCCAACCAACAAATTAACTCTTCAAATTCATGCATACAACCACCAACAAAAACATTTTACGTGCTTACGCAAAGGAGAAAACTTTTTTCCCTACGCAAGAAAAGTCAGCTCACCCTGACCAATTATGATGCACCAAAACAAATTTTTGGTAAAAAAAATGCACCTTCATAAACTACTCCAATGCATTAATAAACCTATTTTTTTTAAGAAAAAAAAAGAGAAAAAAACAAGAAAAACAAATTCTAGAAAACAAAAACACACAAAAACCAAATAAAAAATAAAATGCGGAAGCATACAACAAATTAAAGCAAAATTAGAGTTATTATTTAAAAATAAGAAACTTTTATGCAAACAAAATTGTTTTTTACAAAAAAAATTACAAAATACTTCACCGGCAAAGCGGTTGGTTAAGGATTTAAAAAGAACGCAAAAGTAATCTTTCAAGTTAAACGCAAAGGGATTATTCTTTTGCCGGAAATAATACTCAAAAAGCGTTTTAACCGAGGTGAAAAAATGGCTACAAAAAAAATTGAGAGAATAGAAGATCTCCCAGGAGTAGGAGAAGGGGCTACAAAAAAACTTACTGATGCAGGATTTAAAACACTTGAACAAATTGCAACCGCAAGTGCAGTAGAACTAAAAGAAATAGTTGGACTTGGAGAAGGAACAGCTGAAAAAGCAATAAAAGCAGCACGTGATTCATTAGACATGGGTTTTGAAACAGCAGATGTTTTGGCTGAAAAAAGAAAACTAGTGGGAAGACTCACTACAGGTTCAAAAGAACTTGACAATTTAATTGGAGGGGGAATAGAAACCCAATCAATCACCGAAGTATATGGAAAAATGGCAAGCGGAAAATCCCAATGGTGTTTTCAAACCGCAGTAACAGTACAATTACCAAAAGAACAAGGGGGCCTTGAAGGGGGCTGTTTATACATTGATTCAGAAAATTCATTCAGACCTGAACGTGTAATCCAAGTAGCAAAAAAGTTTGGACTTGATGTAGACACTGCCTTAAGAAACATTCATGTAGCCAGAGCATACAACGCAGAACACCAAATGATACTTGCGGACAAAGCAGCAGAAATGGTAAAAGAACACAACATAAAATTAGTAATAATTGATTCTCTTACTGCACAATTTAGAAGCGAATTTGTTGGAAGAGGAACGCTTGCCGAAAGACAACAAAAACTAAACAAACACATGCGCACATTACAAAAACTCGCAGAACTAAGTAATGTTGCAGTACTTGTTACAAACCAAGTAATGTCAAGACCGGACATATTATTTGGAGACCCAACTGAACCAGTTGGAGGAAATGTTGTAGGACACGCCTCAAAAACAAGACTCTACTTAAGAAAAAGCAAAGAAGATAAAAGAGTTGCAAAACTAGTTGACTCACCATCACTACCAGATGGAGAAGCACTCTACAGAATCACCGAAAATGGAATTGAAGACGTAGAAGAATAAAATGAAAAAATATAATTTAAAAGGGGCAAAATATGCCCCACATTCTTTTTTATAATCTAACACTCAAAAATAAACTATGATACTACTTGAACAACTTCGAATTCCTTACCTATTAAAAGAAATTAAACGGTCAGGAAAAGTGGGGGAAAGAAATGAATCAACCGCAGAACACACTTTTTCCACAATAACCCTCTCTGAATATTTTTTAAAACTACACCCAAAAATAAACGAAAGAAAAGTAACCAAAATGATAATTTACCATGACTATGTAGAAATATATGCAGGAGACTCGGATATACTAAACGAAAGCGCAAGACAAAACAAAATTGAAGAGGAAAAAAAAGCATTTGAAAAACTAAAAAAAGAGCTCCCAAAAAAAATTAGTGCTGATTTTGAATTAGTTTGGACAGAATATTTAGAAAACAAAACAATTGAGTCCAAGTTTGCACATGCAATGGATGCGCTTGACCCAATACTACAATCAATACACCAAAAAGAAGAATGGGCGGAAAAAGGATATACAGAAGAAAAACTTAGAAAATACAAACAACATTATTTTGAAGAATTCCCCATATTATTAAAGTTTTTTAACGAAATGATCAAAGAACTGCACAAAAAAAAGATTATTCCTAAAGAATAATTATTATTCCTAATACTAATAACCAATTTATTTTTTTGATTTTAAAGAAAGAGAAGAAAGGCCCAAAGCCTGACGATCCTTGTTTAAACCTACTTGCGCAGAATGAATTCTCTTAAGTTTTTTTGCTCTCCTTTCCCTCGCAATTATTGAAGCATTAATAGCCGAGACTAACCCCTTACCGCCAAACTTATATGCGCGCTTAATACTATTAACCCTTGATTTTGCAGAAGATCCCCCAAGCACTTTGCCCGAAACAAGAGCGGTTAAAGCCTCTGCTTTTGCACGTTCAATTCTATTTAATTTAATATTTCTTTTAACCCCAGGTAAAACCACATTAATCACTTAGCAGAATAATTACGCACAAACTCCTTCTTAAACTTTTCAAAAGAACCCTCTTTAATCGAAACTCTAATTTTTCTAATTAAATCAGAAATAAAATAAGTATTATGATAACTCAAAAGCATCAAACCATTTTGCTCATATGTTTTAAACAAATGATGCAAATATGCAATTGAATAATTTTTACAAACAAAACAATCACATGCCAAATCAAGTGAAGAAAAATCTTCTTTGAATTTTGCTTTATCAATTTTTATTTGCCCCCTATGCGTAAAAATTAACCCATGACGCGCCATTCGCGTAGGATAGGCTGAATCAAAACAATCCGCACCATTTTCTATTGCTCCTAAAAGCTCAAGAGGAGAACCAATCCCCATAACATAAGTTAAATTATTTTCAGGCAAAACTTCTTTAACTGATTTAATTATTGAAAACATGTCGGTTTGTGCTTCCCCAATTCCAAATCCCCCCAAAGCAACCGAATCAAAACCAATTTTGTGCAAAGCAAAAGCACATTTTTGTCGAATATCCTTATGAACTCCCCCTTGAGCTATCCCAAACAAAAGTTGATTTTTATTTAATTTATTTTCACTCGAATCGTGAGCAGATTTACACCTCTTTGCCCACTCAATAGTTCTAATTGCTGAATCCAAATAATTTGCCCGCGATTTACCAAATAAAGGCTGATGATCAAGACACATTGCAACATCGCTTCCAAGAGAGTTCTGAATAAGAGTTGCTTTTTCGGGAGAAATAAGTTCAATACTTTTATCAAATGGGTTTCTAAAAGAGACCCCCTTATCAGAAACCTCATGAACAAAGTGGTCCAAAATTAATTGAAAACCCCCCGAATCAGTAAAAAGAGATTTATCCCAACCCATGAATTTGTGAAGTCCGCCTGCTTTTTCAATCAAAGGCAAACCAGGTTTTAAATAATTAATAAACGCATTAGAAATCACACAATCAACACTCATGCCATCTTGCAATTCTTGATGAGTTACAAACTTCACTGCCCCCTTAGTTGCAACAGGCATAAAAAAAGGAGTTTCAATTTTTCCATGCGCGGTCTGCAATAAACCGGTACGAGCTAAAGAATTATCCAATTTATTAGTTATTTCAAAGCAAGACATGAAATAGAACTAGTTGGAAAAGTATATAACTATTATTAGAAGAATTATTGTACTTTTGTTAAAGAAATTAAAAAGTTTTTATGAACCTCAACAGAGTAACCACTTCTTTTAAGTGAATTTAAATAACGTGGCTCAGCATATATTGGATCAGGAAAAACGCGCGCACCAATATTTAAGGATGAAGATAATTCATTAAGAACTTGAATTTGATGATCCATAGATAAATGTTTAAGAGAAGCATAAGCATACACCAAATCTAATTTAATTTTTTTTCTCTTTAAAAAAATTGGCAAGATCTCTGTAGCAGTGTGCAAAAAAGTTACTCCCTCTGGTTTTAACCAGCCCTCTGAAGAATCAATTGAAAATCCAAAAACATTCAATTTATTATTTTGAGCAACTTGCTTTGCAGCCGTGCCATCCCCACAACCCCAATCAAGAATATTTAACTTTCGATTAGGATATTTTTGAGACATTTCTTTTATCGCAGAACTAATTGCCCCCTTATTCACTACATCAATTTCAGAAAAAGAAGCATGAGTAGTCCAATCAAAAGACTTTTTCCTAAAAACCTTTCTTGAGTACCCATCTGTTTGGGCGCGAGTTAAATGAGCCTTATTTAATCTAGCTTTTCTAACCGCTGATTGATTGGACTCGTTTCTAAAAATAGGCATACAAATTAACACACACGCAAACATTTAAGGGTTTTGTAACAAAATTATTTTGGACTAGACTGGGCCGGTAGCAGTGGCTTGTAACCAAAAACCTGCTTTACGTTGGAGTCGAAGCTAAGAAAGAGGTTTTGATGTTAATGACAAACACCATTTTGTTGGCGTCGAAGCTCTGTCCTTACAGGTATCTTTCAAAAACGAACCCCGCCAGGGCAGGAATGCAGCAACGGTAATTTTTCTTAGGTACGCTGAAGGGAAACGGAGTGGAGTCAATAAAGTGAAATGTTTACATTAACTAGAAATCCATTTCTTAGCGCGTCCTTTTTCTACATAATTTGATGTAAGTTGCTCAAATTTGCCATTAAAAAGATTATAACTATCCGCTCAGACGGAAGGGGGGCTTCCCCTACTAAGGGAATGCTTATATATTAAAAGAACGTTGTTTAAGAATAATGTTTGAGGTTTTGACATGGTTTTTGAGAAAAAAATGTCAGTTAAGGACTTAATTGAACAAATGCGAGAAGAGCTAAGATCGGAACAAGAGTTAGCAGGAGTAGTTGAAAAACCAAAGAAAAAGGGAAAATCAAAACCTGCAAAAACAAAAAAAATTAAAACAAAAGCCAAGGCCAAAGCAAAGCCTAAGGCAAAGAAGAAAAAGAAATAAAACTTAAATAAAGCAGTTTTTCAGTTAGAACTCAGCTTTTTGAGGACTGCTTTACCACTTCTTTTTGAATTTTCTTTAAAACCGATTGAACTGCCCCCAGGAATTGCCATTTCTCATCAGAAGCAACAAAAAGTTGACCATTTTGAACAAACTTTCCGTGAACTTCATGTTGAACTCTAAGTCCTCCCCGCGCATATTCTTTGAAAGAGAGTTGAAGCTCTCCTCCCCCAACCTTATTCAAAAAATGATCCAACGCTTTCTCAAACAAAGCTTGATCAATCTCATCAGTTGTAGGAAACTTAACTAACTTTACATTACTTGGAACAACCATTTCAAATCAACTCCAAAAACACACTTCAAAAAAGTAATCAAACTAATTATAAATGCTTCAACGAGTTTAAAAAAAGAATTGAAGAAAAAGAAATTATGCCAAACGATGAAATTAGTACAAAGGAGATCAATAAAGATCTTCTCACAACCACAAACTACCTAAGAGATAAAGGAATCAAAGGAGTAACAATTGAAAGAACAAAAAGAGTTGCAGAAGAATTGCACAACAAGAACCTAACTAAATCAGCAATTTTGTCAGCAATGTTAAAAGAAATACCCCTAGAAAACTATAACGAAAAAGAAATAAGCGAAATGTTTGGAACAGAAACAACACTCATTACAAACACAATAAAACAAATAGAAGGGATTGTAGAAAGAAACTACCCAAAATTGCAAAGTGAAATAATAAGTTCAATCATACTTTCATTATCAAATGATTTCCAACCAATCATTGTAAAAATAGCTGAAATTTCAGACGCCCTATTCACTCAAGACAAAGTTATTTATGAAAAAGATTATGCAAAAAAAGCGGATGAAATCTGGCTACCACTAGCAACAAAATTAGGATTAAATGACTATGAATGGAAAATTAGTGATAGAAGTTTTAAAGTTTTAAACCCAGAAGGATTTGAAAAAGTAAAAAAACTAATTAACAAAAGCAGAGAAGAAAGAGAAGCATTAGTAGAAGAAGTAAAAACAGAAATTGAAAACACCCTAAAAGGAAAACTCGACACGGTTGTCACTGGAAGACCAAAAAGCTTTAAGTCAATATTTGAAAAACTAAAAAAAGTGCCCTTCCAAAAAATGCATGACATTTATGGAATAAGAATTATATGCAATAAAGAAAAAGAATGCTATGAAGCGCTTGGGTATGTACACTCAAAATATGAAATTATTCCAGAGGCTTTTGATGATTATATCACAAAACCAAAAAGCTCGGGATACAAGAGCATCCACACCGCAGTAAAAAGAGGAAAAGATGTTATTGAAGTACAAATAAGAACATGGGAACACCACTTACGAACAGTTGGAGAAAATTATTGGGAATATAAAAAAGTTAGAAAAGACTCAGAGTTTGAAAAAGAACTAAGTTGGGAAAGACAATTAATAGAATGGCAAAAAAAGATGGGAAAAGATGGGCTAAGTAAAAAAGCAACTGGGAAAAAAATTTTTGTGTTTACTCCAAAAAATGATGCGATTGCCTTGCCCCTTGGTTCAACAATACTTGATTTTGCTTTTACAGTACACACTGATATTGGTAAAAAAACAGAAAAAGCAAAATTAAATGGAAACCTCGTCCCAATTGAGACAAAACTTACTAACTTAGATAAAGTGGAAATAATCACTTCCGAAAAAGTACAACTAAAGAAAACATGGTTAAACTTTGTTGTAACCGATAAAGCAAAAACAAAAATAAAAAATGCTTTTGGATTAAAACTAGGAAAGCAAAAAAAACAAACATGCGTTCAAATAATGGACCTAAAAAAAATAAAGATGGCTGAATGCTGTCACCCCTTGCCTGGAGAAGATGTAATTGGAGTAAAAACAACAAAAAGAAAAATTGTTGTACATAAAAAGGACTGCCCAAATATTGCAAAAATTGGAAAAGAAAAACTATTATGTATAGGATTTGAAAGAGAAAAAGGAAAAACTGAAATAAGAGTAAAAGCAATAGATCGCCCAGGAATATTATCCGAAATATTAAACACAATAAAAGAAAATGGAATAACCCTAACAAACACCAACTTTAAGATAAAAAAATCAGGATACGCCGAAGCAATATTTGGATTAGAAATAAGCAGCGTGGCAAAACTAGAAAAACTAATCACAAAGATAGAAGAAATCCCTTCAATACAAGCAGTCGAAAGAATATGATTACTAAAGAAGCTAATTTAGTGCCAAAAACGTATTTATTTAAAGGCTTCACAAAGCAAATTAAAACAGGAAGTGGTTGGATGAAAAATAAGTTAATAGTTATATTATTAGTAATGCTTTTTGCTGCAGGAGCAATGGCTGCTTTGCCGGAAGTAACACAAGTTGCTTACTCCCCAAGCCCCGCAATCCCAGGAAGCACAATAACAGTAATTGTACAATTAGAAAATAATGAAACTACAGCACAAAACGGAATTAGTGTACAACTTGAAAACACTTATCCCTTTACAGTAAAAACAACTGATTCTGAGACCAACCCAAAATTAGTTGGAAATATTGATAAATCTTCAAAAGCAATAGCAACATTCATTGTTTATGTGGATCCAACCGCAGAAAACAAATCTTATAGTATCCCCGTACTTGTAACTGGATCAAATTCTCAAATAGGAACTAAAAAAGACTTTCCAATCCTTGTAAGCGGAAATGAACCACAAATAAAAGTAGTATCAATTGTTGAAGAAAAACTGTTACCTGGAGAAGAAAAACAAATACAATTCCAGCTGCAAAATGTAGGAACAAGCCCAGCATATGATGTGGTAATTGAAATACCTGAAGACCGAACAATAACAGCAACAGGAAGTGTTGTAGAAAGAGAAATAACTCCCCTTGGAGCCGCAGCAGATTTTGTGGGAACCATTAACCCTGGCGAAAAAATTACAGCAACATTAAAAGTAAGTGTTAGTAACACCGCAACAATCAAAAACTATACTCTGCCTGTTGATGTATCATATAGAAACGCAACCGGAACCCGAACAACAGACAAATCTTACATCGGATTAAAGGTTTTTAGCACAGTTGATATGGATGCAACCCTAAAAGACCAAACAAGCAACGGATCAACCGACATCACAATAGAAATATTCAACAAAGGGTTAGGAAAAGCTGAATTCACTGTTGTTGAACTGTTAACTGAAGATGGAACAATAATAAAACCAAAACAATTTATTGGATCTCTTGGACCAAACGATGTTGACACAGTAAAAACAGGAATAAATTTTAATTCAGCAGGAACACATGCAGTGCAAGTTAAAATAACATACTTGGATGCGGACGCAATAACAAAAACAAAAGAAATAGCAATACAAGTAACATCAAAAGACACAGTAACAGAAGGACCAAACATACTACTAATCCTTGTAATAATCATTGTGGCAGGGTTTTTGTTTTGGAACTTTGCACTAAAAAAGAAGAAATAAACAAAAAAAAGCTAGGCTAAATGCCTAGCACAACTTATTTTTAAAAAAAAATAAAGAAGCACAACATTACAAATTGTAATCTTCTTCAACTTTGTGAACTTTAATTCCGCTATCAGAAATCTGAATCGGGTGCAAATCTTCGCTATGCTTAGTGGCACGCATTTTTCTAATGTGCAAAGTTCTATTACTCTGAGTGCCAATACCCATATAGTGAAGAACTATTACCCCATCCGCAACAAATTCTTCAACACCATACTTTCCTAATTGCTTTGAATCTTCATTAATTTCAGTAGTAAAAACAGTTGTTACTCCCGCTCTTGACAAAAGATAAACAATTTTCAAAACCGCTTTTCTAACCTCGTGTTCATTTTCAAAATTTAAACCAAGTGCAGGAATTGAATCAATAACAACCCGCTTTGCTTTAATTTTTTTAATAGCGCGCATTAATTCAAGCAACAACTTATCCAAATCAAAACCTGTTGCAGGCAAAGAAAACTCTTCATCACTTGGCATACCAAGTTTAGCCAAAGTACCATCAACAATTTTAAGCGAACCATTATCTTCAAGTTGACGCAAATTCCAACCAAATCTTAACATATCCTCTCTAATTAATTCAGGCCGCTCATCAAGAGTCAAATAAACTCCTGGTTCTCCTTGTTTTGCCCCATTAACCAAAAATTGAGTAGCAAAAATAGTCTTTCCTGTTCCAGTACCCCCAGACACTAAAAAAGCTCTTCCCTCAGGCAACCCTCCTTCAACTAACTCATCAAAACCAGGAACGCCTGTTCGAACACGATTCATAAAATCAACCAACACAAATATGCATTTAGTGCTTAATAATCTTTTGCCAAGAGAAAAAAAGAAGAAAAAATATAATATGGGACTGGGGAGATTTGAACCCCCGACACCACGGTCTTCAGCCGTGTGCTCTCCCAGGCTGAGCTACAGTCCCATGAGATAAATAAAAATGCGTAAGAAAAGCTTTTTAATGGTCGCCATTAACTCTTTGTGATAACTAAATAATTACCAAATAATATCAATACCCCTCCAACAATTATCCCTGATGTAAGGAGTTGAGATAAAAAAACAACTGAAAGAAGTACTCCTGTAATTGGTTCTAGCAACAAAATAATTCCAGAACTCGCAGTAGGAATAAATTTGGAACCATAAAAGTACACCATGTGCCCAATGGTTATAATAAATAAATTAAAAGCGATGAGAAGAAGCCAAATTGAGAAAGGATGATTCAAAGAAAACCCAACAAGAGTTTGAGGAAAGGGAAATAAAATAATTATTGGATAAATTAAAACTAGTAAAATTAGCATTACGGAAGTTTCAAAATATTTGATTGTGACTGGAGAAATTCCTCTCTTGCTTGCAACACTCCCCCCCACTACCCACAAAGATAAAAAAATTCCTGCAATTAGAGCGGAAACAATTCCCAAAAAACTTTCAGAAGTAAAAAGCTCTGAAGGATCAACTAAAAATATTACCCCCAACACAACCAAAATACACGCAATAATTTGGTGCAGACTAATCTTTTCTTTTAGAAATATATAACTAATTAGGGTGGTCCATAAAGGTTGAGAATACAACAACAAAACAACCACTGCAACAGAGGCTCCAAATACAACCCCTGCAAATTGGGACACCGTTACACAAATCCCAATAACCCCATAAACAACTAACAACAAGGCATTTTTTTTACTCGGCCAATATTTCTTTTGAATAATAAAAGGAAATAAAAAAACCAAAGTAAAAACATAAGGCAAGGAAGAGATTTCAATTAAGGATAAACCAAGATCTGAAAAAACTTTTCCTCCAAAAATAATACACCCAAAAAGAATCCCTGACAACGCAACAAGAAAATACCCCTTTGTTTTATTATCTACATTTTTCATAAAGAGTATTACAC
>CAZIEL010000014.1:0-12713 GCA_964538165.1 uncultured archaeon
CTCAAACGCGATATTTCAACATAGAAGTGCCTAATTGAAAGGATGTTCTTGAATTAAAAAGGATTGGAAATATGACAAAAAATCAACAGAACACATATTTTGGGACATGTTTTTTATGGTGACTACAAAAAAAAGGATTGCGGCAGTGATTGGAAATCCAATTCAACACTCAATGAGCCCGTTAATTCATAATACAGGAATCAAAAAACTAAAGTTAGACTTTACATATTTAGCATTCAAAGTAGAGAATGTTAAAAATGCGATTAAAGAAATGAGAGAACAAAATTATATTGGATACAGTGTTACAATACCTCACAAATTAGAAGTAATGAATTATATTGATGAGATTGATTCAAAAGCAAAAAAAATTGGTGCAGTTAACACAATTCTTAACAGAAATGGAAAACTAATTGGATTCAATACTGATTGCGAAGGAGCAATTAATGCACTAAAAGAAATTACTCCCCTTAATGCTAAAAAAGTTTACTTACTTGGAGCTGGAGGGGCAGCAAGAGCAATTGTTTATGGACTTGTTGAAGAAAAAGCAATAGTGACAATATTTAATAGAACTTTTAGACACGCAACAAAACTTGCTAGCGAATTTAATTGCACAGCAAAACAACTCTCAGAAATTGACTCAAATTGTGACATTATAATTAACACTATTCCAATAGGTATGTGGCCCAATGTAAATGAAATACCAATAAATGAAGAAGTTCTAAAAAAAGAAATAATTGTTTTTGATACAATATACAATCCTCTTGAAACCAAACTAATAAAACTCGCCAAAAAAAATGGGAGCAAAACTATCCTTGGAGTTGAAATGTTTCTTAATCAAGCATATGCTCAATTTGAATTATTCTTTAATACTAACCCCCCAAAGGAACTAATGAGAAAAGTTTTGCTCAAAGAACTTAAAAAAAGACAAAAAGAACAAAGAGTAAATAAATAACTTTCCACAAGAAATATATTACTTTACAAGTAAATCTTTTTTACAGCAGGGGTACGGAAATGGAAAACCGGCTGGATTGAGGTTCCAGGCCTAAGTGGCTGTGAGAGTTCGATCCTCTCCCCCTGCATACAAAGAATAGAACTATTTTATTTCTATGCACACTCATTTTATAAAATTTTTTGAAATAATATAGCAAAAATGATTTAATTAATAATAAACTATTTTAAAAAAAATCTAACTCTAAATTTTTTACAAAATACTTTATAAGGTTGCAAGCTTTACTTTGATTATTTTTTTTGATTGACGTATTTTTGCCAAAAGATCTCTTATTTGGTTTGCCTTTCCTTCAATTAGGAATAAATCTAAGCATTCTTTTCTAATATGGTGGTGCAAGTGAGTATGGACTATTGTTCCATGGTGGTGCACTAAAGAAGTAATATTATCATCATGATTATGTGAAACAGTTAATACTGCATGGACTGTTCCAGATAATTTTTTTTGCTCGTCAGTTTCTTGTTTGAGCGAATTTAATGCAGCCCTAATTAATTCACTTCTTCCTTGAAGACGAAGTTCTTTTTGCAAAGAGTTAAGCAAGAGTGAATCTTCTTGAGGAATTGAAAAACTAATTATTTTTGCCATGCTTATTCACTTTATTAAATATTGGCCAAAAAGCCACACATGTTAATAACAAATAAGCTTTTATTATTAACAGTTCAAAACATACAAATACAAGAATCGGATTTGAAGTTATGAAAAAATTAAGTACCTTAGGAAAGATAGCCGAACTAATTTTGGTGTTATTAGTTTTTCTATGTTTGTTTGGTTGTTTGGATTCATCACAAAATCAACCCAAAAATGAAAAAATTATGGTGGTTGCAAGTTTTTATCCATTGTATGATTTCGCAAAAAATGTTGGAGGAGATAGAATTAACGTTTCAATAATGATTCCTGCTGGAGTTGAACCTCATGAATATGAACCAAGTCCTTCAGACATTATTCAATTAACTAATGCTAATTTATTTATCTATAATGGAGCTGGTTTAGAATCATGGGCTCCAAAGCTCTTAGAAGGAATAAATAACAGTGATTTAATTGTTGTTAACACAAGCAAGAATATTTCTCTTATTGATTCACAAGATAATGATGTGCCGGGGAGTGATCCTCACGTTTGGCTTAGTCCTGTACTAGCAAAAATACAAGTAGAATCTATAAAAAATGCCCTAATAGAAGCAGACCCTGCAGGCAAATCGTTTTATGAACAAAATACTTTAACATATCTAAATAAACTTGATATCCTTGACACAAATTTTAGACAAGTATTTGCCACTTGTAAAAAGAAAGATATTTTAATTACTCACGCAACACTAGCTTATTTTTGTAAAGAATATGGTTGTAATCAAGTACCAGTAGAGGGAGTTAATGCGGAAGGAGAACCTTCTCCAGCAGCATTAGCTGCAATAATTGATCAAGCAAAAGCAAAGAATATTACTACTGTTTTTGTAGAGAGTTTGATTAATCCAAAATCAGCACAAACAATAGCCAATGATATTAAAGGTACTGTAGCAGTATTTAATTCAGTGCATGGAGTTACACAAGAAGAAGAACAGAATGGTAAAAATTACTTGTCTTTAATGCAAGAAAATATAAAAATAATTAAAAATAATTTGAATTGTAATTAGGGCGTTTATATGAATCAAGAAATAATAAATTTTGATAATGTGTCTTTTAGCTATGGGGGGCAAGTTGTAATTGATAACGCAACCCTTAAGGCAAATAAAGGTGATTTTCTTGCAATTATTGGCCCTAATGGGAGTGGCAAAACAACTCTCATAAAACTTTTGTTAGGTTTTTTAACTCCAAGCAAAGGGACAATAACCATATTCAAAAAAGCTCCAGGGAATATTACTGGACTTCAGAAAGTAGGTTATGTTCCGCAAAAAGCAACAAATTTTGACCAAAATTTTCCCGCAACCGTATTTGAAGTTGCTAGTATGGCTTTGTTTACAAAAAGAGGAATAATTAGTCAACCAACAAAAAAAGATTATTCAAAAGTAGAAAAAGCTTTAGAATTAGTTGACATGCTTCATTTACGCAATAAACGTATTGGAGATTTGTCTGGAGGACAACAACAGAGAGTATTCATCGCTCGTGCACTTGCAACAGAACCCGAAGTATTAATTCTAGATGAACCCCTTGCCGGAATCGATATGCAAGCCCAGCATAAATTTTATTTGTTACTAAAAGCACTTCATAATAAAGGAATGACAATTATTTTGGTATCACATGATGTAGGAATAGTGTCAAAATACGCTAACAAACTTTGTTGTGTAAATGTTTCTGTTGCAATACACGATATTTCCAAAGGAATAAAACACGAAGATTTAATGTGTGCTTATTCCAATGATTTTACTGTGGTTCCTCACCACCATGACAAGTGATTTTTATGTTAGAATTTTTACAATATGCCTTTATGCAACGTGCATTCCTTGCAGGAATAATAATAGCTTTGCTATGCGCTGTAATTGGGTTATTCTTAGTTCTTCGCCGAATGTCTCTATTAGGAGATGGCCTTGCACACATTTCTTTTGGAGGAATAGCAGCAGGATTTTTATTTGGATTTTATCCAATTTTATCTGCCCTCATTTTCTCAATTCTTGGAGCATTAGGAATTCAACAATTAAAAAAAATGAAGGTTTATGGGGATGCGGCAATCGCAATATTCTTTTCATTCGGTCTTGCTTTAGGAGTAATATTGGTTAGTTTGTCACACGGTTTCACTGGAGATCTTTTCTCATACTTATTTGGAAGCATCCTCGCAGTAACTGAAATAGATATTCTAATCATTTTAGTGGCAGGAATATTCACTCTAATTATAGTTTATTTACTATACAAAGAACTTTTTTACATTACTTTTGATGAATACTCTGCAAAGGCATCAGGATTACCAGTAGAAAAATTTGATACTTTGCTTGTTATATTAACTGCTATTACTGTAGTACTTTCAATGCGAATTGTGGGAATTTTGCTTGTTTCTTCACTTCTAGTAATCCCTTCTTCAACTGCGTTATTGTTAAATAAAAGTTTTAAACAAACAATTTTTTACTCAATAATTATTGCAATTGCAGCAGTAATTATTGGATTAATACTTGGATTTTATTTTGATTTGGCCGCAGGGGGCGCAATTGTAATAATATTAATATTATTTTTCCTACTTGGACTAATTATAAAAAAACTAAAAAGGCACTAACACAATAATAACTAATTAACTAGAACATTTTTTATAATTCGTGCTTTTGAAAGAAAATTAAAAGTCAAGAGCATATCTTTAAATTGTCTTAAAAACTATTTAAGTTATGCATAAGTCAAAAATTGATTCTCTTATAGGCAAGAGAATACGTGCAGAAAAACAAATCAAACTGCCAAGTGGAAGACACACGACTCCAAAAGTTTATTCTATTGGAAGAAGAAAATTTGTATTAAAGACTAGTAGTAAAGGAAGGGGACTTACTTTGGCACAAGCAAGAGAACTTGCAGAAGGAGTAAAAGAATACAACTCTTTGCTTAAAAGTGCAGGAGTAAGAGTGTCGGAAGTTGAAATTGCAAGAGCAATGCCGGAAAAACTCGGTTCAAATAATTATTACGTTTCTAGTCTTGAAAGATTTATTAATCGAAGAAATATTTCTGAGATTATCGCCACTTCTTCACCAAAAAAGGCAGTTTTGGTGTTTAGACAACTTGCAGAAGAAATACACAAGACAATTACAACTAATCAAATTTCAAGAAATAAATCAGGCATTTTAATTGATTCAAAACCAAAAAATTATGTTGTTGGAAGAGATGGCAAAATATATTACATTGATTTTTATACTCCAAAGTTGTTAGATAAATCCGGCAAATTATGCCCTTATTTTAAACAACTTCACTCAAGATCAAGAGAAGAGCTTCAAACTAGATTTCAGGACAAAAGAGCCTTATTTCAAATATTGCTTGCACACACGGTCGCTCAAAGGCCAAAGTTAAGAAGATTATTTGAAAAGGAACTGCTTGATTTGTTAAACCAAAAAGGAGAAACAAGGTTAGTTTCTTATCTAGAAGGAGTAATTAAGAGAGATTATAGAGTTACTAAATTAGTTAAAGAAAGCGATTTAGAACCAATAAAAAAAGAATTAAATTAGTTTAATTGTATATTCTGCAAGTATTCGCTCTGAACATTTTTTAGCATTTTCTTTATCAGTCCAAAGCTCAAATTCTTTAGCTTTTTCATAAGCTGTTCTTCTTTTTTCTAGCATTAATTTAATTTCTCCCAAAGGGTCTTTGTCAGTTAAAGCAGGCCTATTTTTATCACCATAAATTCTATTGAATATTGTTTCTGGAGAGGCTTTAAGTAAAACAACAAACCCATTCTTTTTCAATAGGCCAATGTTCTCCTCTCTAGTGATTATTCCCCCACCACAAGAAATTACTTGGTTTGTATTTTCACAAACTTGTTTTAGTGCATTAGTCTCATAATCTCTAAATTTTGCTTCCCCTTCTTTAGCAAATATTTGAGGAATACTTTTTCCAGTATTGTTTACAATTAATTCATCTAAATCAATAAAAGGTTTTTTTAATTTTTTAGCAAGAAGTTTTCCAATAGTTGTTTTCCCTGTTCCCCTATATCCAATCAAAAACAAATTTTTACTCATTTTTTCACCAAAAAAAAATCAAGTAATTTTATCTTTTAATTATCTTGTCAATTTGCTCGTAAAAATCAGGGAAACTCTTGTCTACTGCACGTTCATTCTCAATTTTAACCCCACCAATCTTTAATCCCGCAATAGTAAAACTCATGGCAATTCTATGATCATTATTTGAGTTAATCATTGCACCATGAAGTCCAACACCAAGTTTTCCCCTTATAATTAAATAATCTTTTCCTGCCTCTGCATCAACCCCTAATTGTTTTAGAGAGTTTACAGTAACAGTTAATCTGTCTGATTCTTTAATTTTTAAGTGCTCAACATTTGTCACTTTTGTTTCTCCTTCTGCAAATGCAGCCACTACCGCAAGAGGCATTACAATGTCTGGATAATCATTCATATCAAAATCCCCAAGCCCCCTTAATTTATCAGCACCTTTTAGTGTAACTGAATCTTTGTCCCAAGTAACTTTACAACCCATTTTTTCAAGAGCATTAATAAATATTTTATCTCCTTGCTTTGAATCTTTATTTAATCCACGAACCATGACTTCTCCGCCAAAAATTGCTGCTGCTGCAAAAAAGTAAGCTGCATTACTAAAGTCCCCCTCAATAAAAATTTCTCTTCCCAAGTACTTTTGATTAGATTTAACAAAAAATTTTTGATAATTATTGTGATAAGCAATTACTCCAAAATCTTTCATTGATTCGATTGTAACATCAATATATGGTTTTGAACTTAAGTGACCAATTGTTTCAATTTCAACATCCTTTTTTGCATATGGAGAAGCAACTAAAAGTGAAGAAAAATATTGAGAACTTTTGTCTCCCGCCATAGAAGTTTTTCCACCAACAAAAGAGTCACATTTTACTTTGATTGGAGGACATCCATTTCCATTAATTGAAACAGCTTCTACTCCAAGTGGCAAAAGAGCATCAAGAAGATCCTGAATTGGTCGCCCAGTTCGCATTCTTTCTACTCCATCAAGAGTAACATAATCTGCTCCTTGAGCAAGTCCTGCAATTGAAACAAGAAAACGAACCGCAAGCCCAGAATTTCCAATAAAAACATCTTCTTTTGGGGCAATTGGTCTACCATCTACACCAATAATTTCAATTTCATTATTCTCTTTATCAATTTTTATTTTAGCACCAAATTGCATCATTGCTTTCATTGCATACTCTTGATCTTCAGCAATTAACCCATTCTTAATTATTGTTTCACCTTTGGCTAAAGAAGCAATAATTATTGCTCTAAGGGTATGAGCTTTTGAGGGCGGAGCAGTTATTATTCCACAAATATCTTTTGCCGGCACTATATCCATCATAAAATCAACCCTCACTAAAATTAATTTACTAATAATTAATTATTTTTTATTAATTGAAATCGCCCTTTGCCTCAAATAGTGGTCACATAACACTATCGCCGCCATTGATTCTACTATTGGAACTGCCCGAGGTAAAACGCATGGGTCATGCCTTCCAGTTCCTGAAAAATTAACTTCTTTTAGTTCTTTATTTATTGTGTGCTGTTCTTTTGTAATTGTTGCAGTTGGTTTGAATGCTACTCTAAAAATAATTGGCATTCCATTACTAATTCCCCCTTGAATCCCGCCGGAATGATTTGTTTTTGTAATCACTTTTCCCTTATTTAATGAAAATTCATCGTTATACTCTGAACCATAATAACTTGTTCCATTAAAACCAGTTCCTATTTCAAATCCCTTTGCTGCATTAATTGAAACCATTGCTTTTGCTAAATCACTAGAAAGTTTGTCATAAAGCGGTTCACCAAGCCCGAGAGGAACATTTCTAATAACACACTCAATTACTCCTCCAACGGAATCTCCCTTTGCTTTTGTTTCTTCTATTAATTTAATCATTTTTTCAGCAGCCTCAATATTTGGGCATCTAACTACATTTGATTCAACATCAATTGATTTTACTTTTGTTGAATCAATTTCAGCATTAATATCTTTGATACTTTTTACGTAAGCAATTATCTCTATTTTATTTGCTTTTTCCAAAACTTTTTTTGCAATTGCTCCAGCAGCAACGCTTCCTGCTGTTGCTCGGGCAGAAGATCTTCCTCCACCAAATGGGTCCCTTATTCCATATTTTGCATCATAAGTATAATCAGCATGACTTGGGCGATATAATTTTTGAATTTCGGTGTAAGCTGATGGTTTTTGATCTTTATTAAAAATGACTAGAGAAATTGGGGTCCCAGTTGTTTTTCCTTCAAACACTCCTGAAAGAATCTCTACTTTATCTTCTTCATTTCTTTGAGTAGTTATTGCACTTTGACCAGGCTTTCTTCTGTCAAGTTCTTTTTGAATATCATTTTCAGAGAGTTCCATAAGAGAAGGGCAACCATCAATTACTACCCCTATTGCTTTTCCATGACTTTCTCCCCAATTTGTTACTTTAAATATTTCTCCAATAGTACTTCCAGCCACAACATCACCTAAAAATAATTAATAACTATTTAATTTAGCCCCTAAAAACACAAAATCAATATTCATTTTTTATTTGATTTAATTATTCTTTGAATTTCTACTTCTGTAGTTAAATCAATAATTTTTTGGATAAAATCTTTCATTTGTTCAATATTTGCAAGACCATCTTTTTCTGCAAGCCTAATTGTTTTTTCAATTACTTCTTTTTCTCTATCATAATTTACGAGTTTTGCTCTTATTTTTTCAGAATCTTTAAGAGTTAATATTTCTGGAACAGATTGCATTTTGTATCCAGCAACTTGTTCGCCAATACCCACAATTCTCTCATTTAATGTAAGAATATTTTCAACATCCAATTTTACAGTTTCCCCATATGTTGCTCTATCTTCACCAGGCCCACAAATTTCGTAAAGCATTTCTTTGTAAAGATCAATTATTTTATGAGACATATCAATCTTTATTTGAGGCACTCCAAATTCAATCACAGGAAGAGGTATTTTTGAAGCGGCAAGCTCGCTTTTTTTGAAAATGAAGGGGGATTGATCTCTATATAAAAATCTCCCAAACTCTGCATCAATATCTTGTTCTTTTTTCAATCTGTAAAGGAACCAAGATTTTTGTTCAGCAAAATCTTCAATAAAGGGTTGCATGTTTATAGCATATTTTGATCTGGTTCTTAACCCCGCCATTAATTTTTCATTAATTTGATCGAGTTTCATTCTTAAGCTAGTAATATCAATTGCATGCTCTTTTTCCATACTAATTTAGTATATACTTCGTGTTTTAAAGTGTTTTCAACGATAGTATCTTTTTAATGATTTCTAATACTTAGGTATAAATAAGTACAGGTGGTTTTTTGGAAGAAACAAAGTACATTTGGATGAACGGAAAATTAGTTGATTGGAAAGATGCAAATTTGCATTTTTTGACTCACACCTTACACTATGGATCTGGTGTTTTTGAGGGAATTAGATGTTACGAAACAAGTAAAGGTACTGCCATTTTTAGACTTGAAGAACATATCAAGAGATTATTTTTTTCAGCAGAAGTAATTGGGATGAAAATTCCTTATACTGAGAAACAATTATTTGATGCTTGTGTTAAGACTGTAAAAGAAAATGAACTAAAATCAGGGTACATTAGACCCCTTGCTTACTTTGGTTATGGAAAAATGGGCATTGCAATCACTGGAGCAACTGTTGATGTTGGAATTGCGGTTTGGCCTTGGGGAGCATATCTTGGAAAAGAAGGAATTGAAAACGGGGTTGGAATAAAAATTTCTCCATACCTACGACCTTCAGCTGACACTATGCCAACTAATGCTAAGGTTTGTGGCAATTATGCAAACAGTTTGGTGGCAAAAATGGATGCTGTAAACAATGGATATTCGGATGCACTTTTATTTGATAGAAATGGCAATGTTGCGGAGTGTTCAGGAGAAAATATTTTCTTTATTAAAAAAGGAGTACTAATTACTCCAACAACAGAAAATTGTTTAAAGGGAATCACAAGAGATTCAATAATTCAAATTGCCAAAGATCTTAGGATGAAGGTTGAAGAAAGGAACATTACTAAAAAAGAAATGTTTGAGATGGAAGAGTGTTTTATGACCGGGACTGCAGCAGAATTGACTCCGGTTAGTTCAATTGATAAAAAACCAATTGGAAATGGAACTGCTGGCCCTATTACAAAAAAAATTCAAGAGATTTATTTTGGAGCAGTCAGAGGAAAGGAAAATAAATACCTAAACTGGCTTACTCTGGTTAAATAAAATAAACTATATGATTTGTGAGAGGTAATTTTTGTGAAAATTGCATTTTTTGGACCTGAAACAACTTACACACATCAAGCCGCAATAAAGCACTTTGAAAAAAACAATGAATTTGTTCCAAAAAAAACAATTGGAGAAGTATTTGAATCTGTTGATAAAAATGAAACTGAATTTGGAGTGGTTCCTGTTGAGAATTCAACTGAAGGAAGTGTGGCTCACACTTTAGATTCATTTATTGAATCAAATCTTAAAATAGTTGCAGAAATTGTGCTCCCTATAAAACATTGTTTGCTTAGTAACTCAAAATTTGAAGAAATAAAAAAAATTTATTCTCACCAACAACCACTTGGCCAATGCAAAAAATATTTGCAGTTAAACTTTTCTGATGTTGAAAGAATTGAATCACTTTCTACAGCAAGTGCAGCAATTAGTGCTTCTAAAGAAAAATACTCTGCAGCAATTGCTTCCGAACTTGCTGGCGAAAGATTTGGATTAAATATTTTACAAAAAGAAATTAATGATGAGAAGGATAATCAAACAAGGTTTTTTGTTATTGGAAAAAGTAATACAAAACCGACTGGAAAAGATAAAACAACAATCCTATTTTCAACAAAAAATGTTCCAGGCGCACTATATTCTGTTTTAGGTGTTCTCACAAAACACAAAATTAATATGACAAAAATAGAAAGCAGGCCTTCAAAGAAAAAAACTTGGGAAGTTGTTTTCTTTGTTGAATTTGAAGGACACTATTTGGATAAATTAATATCTGAAGGTCTAAAAGATATAGAAAGTAATTGTGTTTTTTTTAAAGTACTTGGAAGTTACCCTGCAAAAATAAGTATTAGTGATTAGTTGGATAACACAATAATCAATATAATGAACTAATTTACCTAAGTGTAAACCCAAGCCCAATAATTAATGATTTTATTTTATCATCAATCTCTTTTTTTTCATCATCTGAAAAAAAATTTGCTCGCAAAGTCAAACTTTTTTGACCCTCGGGTAGCTTTGGACCCTTAAATTCATCAACTAACTCGAAATGATAATCATTTATAGAAGTAAAACAATCAATCAAAATCTTTGCATTTAATGAGTTGGGGACAAGAAAGCTAAAATCAAGAGTCCTTTTTTTGAGATTCTCATTTTTCCACAACATAGCTTCATTTTTTGTTAAAAGCCTAAGTTTTGAAATATTTAGTTTTGTTTCAACGTGCCCTTCAACCAAAATTATTTCATGCCCAATAACAGCTTTTACTATTCCATGATGAAAAGAATGAGTAATCATATTTTCTAGAACTACCTTATCCCCAATTCTTGATTTTAGCACAGATATTACATAATTAAAAGAATTTGCAGCTCTATCACTTTCAACCAAAAAAGCATCAGGATCTTTAAACAATTGACCTTCACAAATAATATATTTTTCTAGTTCAGCAGAACTGCCTTTAGAACAAAGTTTTTCAATTTCTCTTGCTTTAATTGAAAATAATCTTCTAATTTCTTCATTATTTGGATTAGATAATTGAATTTGAGAATATAATTCAGGATTTTGAAGAATTACTCGCGCCATTCCGCTAATAAATAAAGAATAATTCGGAGTAGAAAAGCGCATTGTGTCCTTAAGATTAAGCTCTGTTTCTTTTAGTACTGCGGCGGAAACAAACTGAGAATAATGTGTTAATCCTTGAACAACTGAAAGTGTTTTATCATGTTCTTCAGCAGTACAATTAAAAAAATTTGCCCCAGAATCAACAAAAAACTTTTTTAATTCCTCAAGTTTTTTGCCATGTTTTATGTCAATACACGCAACTGGTTGACCCGCAAGACTACTAATTCTTGGGCCGTGCATTGGGTGAATTGAAGCAATTTCAATATCTCTTTTTTTTAATTTAGAAAGCGTTTTAACAATCTCTCTTTTTACTGAACAAAAATCAACTATCAAAGATTTGTCTGAAATCTTGGGAGAATATTTTTTTATACTTGCAGAAGCAGCTTCATTTGGAACTGAGAGAATAATTATATCATATCCCCCAATTGCATTACCCTCATCCCAATTTAATCCATTTTTTTGAGCGATTTCATTTCCTACTTTTGGATCCCTACCAGTTATAGCAACATCAAAACCATATTTGGCAAATTGCTTTGCATAAAAACAACCAAAAGCTCCAGTTCCCCCAATTATTAGTACTTTCATAGTAAATTTAGTACTTAAAGTTCTTTTAAAGGGTTAAGATAGATTAATTAATTTAGTTCAAAATTAGCAAAAAACCCCAAATCTTAAACATATTTTTCTAAACGTTTTATATGAATTATTTCTTCTTCCATAATATGTTGTAAAACTTTTTTTAATGCTCCATTTGATTTACTTATTACCATATTATAACGTTCAACTGCATTATGCTCATTATTAACATTCATTTTTATTATTTCAACATCATTTGAAGAAAGTTTTGGCAACTTTGGTGAAATTTCTTTTACAATTATATTAGCTCTACTTAATACACTTTCAAGTATTTGAACATGGCTTTCTTCTTGTTCTGAAAGCCATTTTACAGTTTCAAATATTTCCCCGTCAAATTTTCTAAGTTCTTGAAAATACAAGTTTTTTTCAAAAACTTCCATATTATACAATCTTCTAATTAAGTCCTCTAACGCCATTACTTCTTCAGAATTAATATTTAAAATAAGTGTTTTAATTTCATTCATTTCCATACACTCACTTCAAAAATTAAGACAGAAAGGGTTTTATTTGTGATGATATTTGATTTTTCTTAATATATGCCAATTAATTGGCGTTTTAAAAAAAATGGGGTGTTTTAATGAATTTAATAAAGGGAGCGGGTTTGATTGGGA
>CAZIEL010000015.1:0-1611 GCA_964538165.1 uncultured archaeon
ATATATGTCCCCATTAATATCAATGTATAATTCATCACTTGCAGCATCTATTTCTGTTACGGTTCCATCTTCCATTTTTGTGTAAGCTTTTACTGTTTTTTGTGTACTGCTTTTATTCCCGGTTTTTACTATATTTGAGCTGGTCTGTGTTGCAGGTCCACTAAATCGTAGTGCGTTACCATCAGTTGTTATTGAGTTAATTAATTTTCCATCAAGCGAAGTTGTAATAGTAGCTTTTATTTTTCCTCCATCTTGGTCATAAAAGAAAGGATTATTTTGTTGGTTTAATAAATTCCAAATTAGAACAAGTGTTATTATTACTACAAGCAAAACTAATGATGCGGTTACAACTTTTCTTACGGTTAGTCCGCCAGGCAATATTTCTGGCTCTTCACTACGCGAGTATTCTTCATCATACGCATTATATTTTTTGCCTGCAGCCATTTTTTCACTCTAAAAATAAGGTTTTCTTTATTTAAATACTTTAATTTATATCAAATTACTTTATTTTTATTTATCATTGGCAACTGTGTCCAGAACTTATCCCTATTTCATTTAAAATTTGGTTCAAATATTCTTGGTTCCACCAGATTTTCATTTTTTCACTAGAATCCTGAGTAAAGCATAATTTTTGATCATTCACTAGATCAAATACTCCTTGTATGTTATCATAAGTTGATAGCCCTCCATCATCAAAGTATTTTAGAATTATTGTTGTTGAGGAAGTTATTGATGGAACTGATTGTGAAGTATAGAATCTTACTTTTGTCGGATCTGCCGGAGTGATTGTTGGTACTTCTGCAATTGTTGATGTTTTTGGGGTGTAAAATATGCTTGTTAATCCGAGTGTGCCCACTTTTGATGCGGTTGGCCAACTTAGTTTTCTAGTGCCGTTTCCAAGTGCTTGGTCATAGTAAATATATTTTGATTGCCCTGCAAAATCCACACAATTAGTAGTACTCATTGTAGTGTATTTTGAGTTCCATTTTTTACTTAGTGATGTTGCTTTATCAAATCCATTCATTACGTATTCAGCATTTACTGCGCTTCCAGAACTTGTTATGCTCATTAGTACTGGAGTTGGTTGGGAAGGATAAAATTTTAGTGTTTTTGAGTTAAGATCATATTCAATTACTATTCCTTTATCAAGCGTGATTAAATCATTTGCTGTTTGATAATTAATTTGGATGAATGGGTTTGTGTACACCCCTGCTTTTTCATTTAAATTATTTAATATTAGTTCGCCAGTATTTAGTGCAATCCCATAATTTTTTCTAACATAAGTGTTTCCGCTTTTTCCAACTTCTCCGTCAAATGGCGTTTCGTAAAATGGATTATAATTTGGAGCGGCCATTACATAATTAAATATTATTGTAATTGTAGCATTTGGAGAATTGTTATCAAACAAACTTGGAACATTTGGGTTAATATAATCAATATTTATCCAAACATTGTATATTCCTCCCTTGTCTAATTGCCCATTGTCTCTTGTTACTCCATCAGACCCTTTTACTTTGAATTTTATTTTGTTTCCAGTAATAAATTGATAATATCCTCTTGAGTTTCCTGCAGTGTTAAAGTTAATTCCGGAGAATGTTTTGCTTGAGTAGT
>CAZIEL010000015.1:1621-12485 GCA_964538165.1 uncultured archaeon
AATTGTCTTTTATTAAGTAAGAATAAAACGCAGTATTCATCGGGATTTGTGAATCATCTCCTTTTTGTTTTAGATCATTTATTTTATTTAATTTTTTAAACAATGAAACCATGAATTGTGTTGCATCACAATAAGTGTAATCATCATTTGTTGAATCGCATTGGTTCATTGTCAAATTGTCCCAAGTCCAATCAAATAATAATCTTGGAACGTATGCACTTCCAGTTAATCCTGCTACTCCATCAGTAGTGTAACAATTTACTGGGTTTCCAGTTAATTTTACTTGGAATTTTCTTTCTGTTGTTGTCCCGCCTGTCCAATCCGCGATTGTTATTGTTGCATATTCATCCCCTGTTACACTTACTTTTGTTAAATTAAAATCAATTATATTCCCAACAACATCGGGGTCTCCAATATATTGCGCGTGTACTTGTCCATCCCTTAAATACATTTTAAGATCAGACGGAACATCCACTAATTTGTAGCTAATTAATCCGCTTCCATCATACTCTATGTAGGGGTCGTCTTGATCTGGAAGGTCATAACTTTCTTCTCCACTTGCTTTTTCTGGAGGAATAAATCCCATTGGTTCTACACAATTTATCCCCATAAACATTTCTCCATTAACAAAAGTGTCTCCTGGAGAATGACCAAATATCTCTTCTTCTGTTTCCCATTGCGGAGAAGGAGTTCCCCCGTATGCTCCAAGAGTATAATCTCTTCCTTCAATTGGAACAAAAGTGTAATCTTGTTCCCAAGTTTCGGTTTGTTCTTGTTCAAAATTTAGTATTCTAACAAATTCAGGTTGTGTTTTGAAAGTACAATTGTCTCTACTATTTCTTAACCCTCCATGCCATTCACCCATGCTTCTTAAATAATAAGTTGATCCTGCTTCTGCTCCATTATCTACTCCCAGAATATATGCGGGGTCACAATCTCCATCTACTTGTATTACTTCTAGTCCTCCAGTGTCTTGTTCTCCTCCCCCTCTCCAAGTTCCTCCTTCATAATCTTGGTAATCCACCCATCCAGGCGGTCTTGGTGCTGCAACCCACGGCATTAAATGTCCTAAAATACTACAATCAGAATCAGTTGTTGTTCCAAGTGAATTAGCAGGATATGTTTGGAAAGTGTTTCCAACTGCTGGATTCCATTGATCTCCTACTGTTGGAATTAAATAAACATCATCCCCATAAGTGGTTGTGGTTGTGGTTGTTGTATCAAAATATAATTTATTATTAGTTGTTGTTGCTCTCGAAGAAACTGCCGGCTCTGGTTTTGCTTCTACTTCCCAACCGCTTATTTCATCAGCTAATGAAGTGCAAATATTGTCCCCTATTGGAGAGAAAAATAGTGCTGAAGGAACTTCAACAATGTCTGTTGCACATCCTCTTCCTTGTTGGCTTGCTCTAACTGCCCAAGTATACCCATACAATATTGATTCAATTGCTGAACCAATTACTTTTGCAGTTACAGTGTAACTTGCCGGCACTCCGGGTTTTGTATATTCAAGGGTTACTGAATTTGTACTTATATCCATTTTTGGATAAAAATTGTCTTGTCTTCCAGAGTATTGTTTATTTTTTATTTTTGAGGAAACTATTTCTTTTGATGTAAAATCATAAATGTAGTCTTGTAATTCAAATGGATTTGTTGGATCAATTAGTATTACATCAAAAGCTCCAACTTCTTTTATTAAGCCATCATTTTGTACTTTTACTGTAACTGGATATATTCCAGTAGTATTGTCATTCATTAGTACTGTTTGTGACCCATCAAGTGTTACAGTTGTGCTTGATTTTGCGTTAAGTGTAAACAAAGTATAATTTGAATAAAGATCTGTTGTTATTGTTACTTGTTTATTTATATCACAATTTGAATCAATTGTGAATTGTGCGGTTGTATTTGTATTAATAGTTATTGTTGGATTATTCTCAGTTAATACATCTACTCCGTTTAGTTTTACTTTTACACATTCAACTGGGGCCTCAACAGGAGGAGTTATTGCTTCAATTAGAGTAATTTGTAGTCTTGCGGGCGTAGAGTTATTTGTATCTGTTGCTTCAAATAATACTTGTCTTCCGGCCGAAACATTTGATAAATCAAGTTGGAACACTACTTCTCCATTTTCATCAGTAATTCCGGAACCAAGAACATAATTATTATCAACTATTTTCGCAGTCCAATTTGCAGTAACTTTTTTTGTTTGTCTGCTCATCCCATCAATTGCATATACTTTCAAATAAAAGTCGTTATAGAAATTGTTTGCATAAATTACATTCTTTGTTTGGGTTGCATAAACATAAATATTCAAATCATCTCTGTTTCGAACTTCAAACCAAATATCTTGATCTCCATTGTCTTTGTATGAGGATAAAGTATCAGACCCACTAAATAATTTTTCCACTTTTTCATTTACATTAACTGTAGTGCTTGAAGCTTTTTTTAAAGAGAAATCAAAAGTATTTTGATCTGTTTTATACAAGGGCAATAATCTGATTTTTGCTTTTGCTGTGTTTGTATCAGTTCCGTTAACATTGAATAGTAACTTGTCCGCCCCTGAATCAATAGTGAGCACAATATTTGAGTCCCAAACATTTTGATCGGTTGTATTTTCCACTATTGTTTTTAGTTTGTAAGTGTCCCCAAGTTGCAAAGTGTGAACTGAATTATCAAGTGGAACATACTCATTATTATTCCATTTTAAGTAATTAGAGAACAAGAAAGCAGGGCAATCAGAACCTAAGCAAAATGTTTCTCCGATTGTAAACTCTTTGTACTGGTATAAACTATAATAATCAATAAACTTTTCTTGGTAATACAGTCTTGCTTTTCCTGTTGCATTTTGATCAACCTTTATTTTCACAATAATTGGAACCATCATTAATCCGGTTGCTTCACTTAATACCGCATTTAATTGTTTTGCATTAGAATCCACAATATTTTGATTGGAAGCGGATTGTTCTATTTCAAAAGAATTTTTTGCATTTGAAAGAACTATTATTGAGTTATCAATTGAATATCCTGCGCTTATGTTAAATGGTTCATTTCCAACTAAATAATTTTTGTCTTCAGGGGAAACAAAAAAGTTTCCAACCATTCTCCCACTTTGAGTCATATTAATTATGGCTTCAAATAAAAAGTAGTATTCTCCATTAGGCATTAGTTTGTTTGATTCTGATTCGTATCCACTAATTGGATTTGAATCATAAACTTGTCTTAGTATTAATTGAGCTTCGTTTTGATTAGGCAAAGTTCCGATTTTTCTTAAATATATTTTTTTTGATTGACTTCCTCTTTTTATCGTATAAACCATACTCTCGTACGAAATATAGTTCCCATCATTTACAACAATTTTTACTTCAGTTCCTGCTTTTAGACTCTTTGTAGTAAATGCTCCGCTTTTTGCATAAGATGAATCAATTTTGTTAAAATCTCCAGAAGGAAGCCTCTCATAAAGCTCAATCAGAGGATTTATTTTTGAGGAGTTTTCATAAAAGTTAAATGTGATTGTTCCAGTACCTGTAACAATTTTCAAATTCACATCTTTGTTTGAGTTATTCATTTGAACAATTAAACTCCCTTCAAGTTCACTAGTTTTTCCAACTAAATTATATCTACCGTTTGGAAGATTTCTATAAATTGTATCCCCATTTTTATCAGTTGGAAGGGCTGTGTCAAAATATCCATTAAAGTTTTCATAATAAAGTTGGGTTGAAACATTATCAAGAGGTTTATTCAAATCATCAATTACTTTCACATTTAGGGTTGCTCCCCCTTGTGTCATGTTTACTATCTGGGGCCCTTGTGAGATTAATCTTAAGTTTACATCAACTAATTTTGTTTGGTAAGGCGAAACTTTTATTACTGCATAAAATGTTTTGTTATTAAAATCAACTATTTGTGTTGGTCCAATTATTCCTTGTTGGGAAGCAGGTATGTTCATCAAAATATTTGTATCATTTCCTTGTGAGAAAAATATTGTTGCAATTGCAGTGGATAAAATATTATTTCCATCTACAAGTTTGATGTAAATATTTTTTGAAGTGTCTTGATTTGGTTCGCTTGTTAGAAGATTAAAATAAATATTCAAATCTTTTGTTTGGTTTGCAATTACAATAAATGTTCCGCTTGCTATTGCTCCTTTTACTACTGCTGTGTAAGAGTATTCATCTTCAGCTAGTGTTTTTGTTGCGGTTCCCCCTGTGGTAGTGATAATTGTTTGAGTTTGCCCTAAAGAATTTGTAATAACTATTGAGGTGTTTGCTTGTCTTCCAATTGGACTATCTGCAATAAAAATAATTGTTCCTTGAAGAATTGTTTTTTGCATTGTTATTGTTTTTGATGAATCGTTTGCTTGTACTGTTACGGTTTGTTCATCATACCCGCTTGCTTTTGCTTTTATTTGAAGCATTGTGCATTTTGTTGGAAGAGAAAAATTGTATCCTCCTTGTGGTTGGGATGTTGAAGAATTGTTTGAATCAAACTTTATTTTGTTTGTATCATTATAATTAATACAATATAACTCAATTGTTGCGTTGGATAATATTTGTGAGCTTGAGTCAACAACTTTTACATTAAATGATTTTGTCTCAAGTGGTTTTGGATCTAGTTTTATTGTGTGTTCAATTCCTTCTTGCATGTCAATATCTTTTGTTGCTTGTAAGTAACCTTCTTTTGTTGCTATTACTTGGAATAAATCAGAACAGGTTTCAAAATATGCTTTTCCTTCAGAATCAGTAATAAATTCTCTTGAATTTTCTTCGCATCCGTCATCAACAACTAATTTTGTTCCACCAAGTGCATTTCCTTGTTTTGATAATACGGTTACTTCAACTTGGTATATTGGAGCAATTCCAGAGAGCAGTAGCCACAAAAGTAGAAGAATTATTAGTAAAAATATAACTAAAAATACAATAAAACTTGGAAAATATTCATCGATTTTATCTGTCACTTTAAGTATTGGAATATATTTATTCACCACTTCAAGTAAATCGTACCATTTATCTTCAAGTTTTGTATATATCCCCAAATTTACCACTTTTTTTTATTTTTTAATTAAGTTTAACTACATGAACTACTGCTGCTTCCGCTTACTTCTGCTTCAAGTTGGCTTAAGTAATCCTTGTTCCACCATATTCTCATATTGTTTTCTGAACTTTGAGTCATGCAAGCTTTTTGTGCTTTTATTGCATCAAACATCCATTGAAGGGTATCAAAAGTTGTTACGTTTGAGTATCCGTAGTAATTAAGGATTATTGACGAAGAAGAAGTTAATGAGGGCACGTTTGCAGAAGTATACAGTTTTACTTTTGTTACATCTATTGGGGTTAGTGTAGTGTTATTTGCAACATCAGTTAGTTTTGGAGTAAAAAATACTGTTGATAATCCAATAGTTCCTGATTTTGTTCCATTAGCCCAATTAAGTGATCGTATTCCTCCACCGTTTGCGGTATCATAATAGAATATTTGTTTTTCGTTTGCAAAATCTCTGCACGCATCGCTTCCGATTGAAGATGAAGCAATTGTCCATTTTTTGCTTAAAGTTGTTTGATAATCATTCCCAGTCATTTTATATTGTGCACTTACTGCCCCTCCATTACTAGTTATCTCAATTAGTACTGGAGTTGGTTGTGCAGGGTATATCTTGAGTGTCTTTGTTCCATTGTTAAATGATAATAGATCTTGTTTGTCAAGATCAGCTATTGCTGTGCTTGTTAAGTAATTAATATTACTCATTGCTCCAGTGTAAGCATACAAAATATTTCCTTGTGAATTTAGTTTTAATTCTCCACTATTTAGTCCAACTCCATAATTTTTTCGAACATAACTACTTCCATTTTTTCCAATTTCTCCGTCAATTGGTGTTTCATAGAATGGATTATAATTTGGAGCTTGTTTTACTAAACTAAATGTGACAGTCACTGTAACATTTGGAGAGTTATTGTCAAATAAACTTGGCATGTTTGGATTATCGTATTCAAGTCCAATTTCAACTCTATAAAGTCCCCCAATTGAAAGGTTTCCTCTTTCTTCTATTGTTGATCCATTTCGTATCTTAAACTTTATTCTATTATCAGTTATTAGTTGATCATATCCTTTTCTTGAGTCTGTTGAATTAAAGAAACTTGATGCGCTTGCAATGGCATTTGAATAGTATTGATCATAATCGTTTAAGAATTCTTGAGTATAATTGTCTCGTATCAAGTAAGCATAAAACCCAGTGTATTTTGGAATGTCCTGATCTTTTCCAGCTAATTTTAATTCATCAATTTTGTATAATTGTTTGAATAAACTTGTTGTGAATTGAGCTCCATCACAATAAATATAACTTGAGTTTGTTGATTGGCAACTATCCATATTTATCATATTCCAATCCCAATTGAATAATAGTTTTGGAGCATATTGACTTCCAGTTAATCCTGCAGTCCCATCACTTGCATAACAATTTGTTGGGTTTCCTTCTAATCGCACTTGGTATATTTTTTCTTGTTTATCAGTTCCATTTACCCAATCTCTTACAGTCACAATTGCGTATTCTGTTCCAAGTAAATTAACTTTTGTTAAACTAAAATCAATATTAGGAGTGTTTACTTGCGGAGTTGTTGTTACTAACACATATTTGTCTTGTGCCGCATCATATTGCCAAGAAACATTCCCAATGTATTCAGCATAAACATGTCCATTTTTTAAAAACATTCTAAATCCATCCGGGATTTTCCAAGGAGGTATTCCATACCGAATTATTCCAGTTGAATCATATTCTACTAAAGGATCATCTGCACTAAGTACTTTCATTTCTACTGTCTCTCCCCCAATTCCTCCTTCAATACATTCAAATCCTTCAAGTGAGTGTTCCCAAGGAACGAATCCAAGTGGTTCTAAAATTGGCATTGTATAATAAGAATAATTATCTTCTCCCGTCCATTCATCATCAGCACTGTGATCAGATAATTCGTCAGTTGAAGTCCACTCAAGTTCTGGAGTTGCAGTATATGCTCCAAGATCATAAACGTGTCCTTCAATAGGAGAAGTAATATTATAGTCTTTTGTCCAAATTTTTTCTCTTAATTTTAATTTTTCTTGGTAATTATAAGCATCAGTTTGGAAGTAGAGCGTTCCATTATATAGATAAAATCTAGCATAAGTTCTTGGACCAGTACAATCCCCTTCATCTCCAGCATCAGCATTTCCAACTGCGGTCATCATGCTGTATGCACTGCTATTATTCAATATCTCATAATTTTGTATCATTTCTCCTTTTCCGCATCTTAGGTAAGTATCAAAGTAATCTTCCGGCGGTTCTATCTTATCCGCAGTATTAGCATTCATGTCATGGTTTATAGAATAAAAATATTCTACAGTGTCATAATTTGCATACCAATATTGATTTGTTGCATATAATCTAGTTGTTGAAGCATATGTTCTACTTGCTTGTGGCGGAGGAAGAAGACATCCATACGTATAATGCATTGGTGGAACAGTAATATGACTGCAATAATCCACAAATCCATCGCCTGGAATTAGTTGTCCTTTCATTACAGCGGTTGTTCCAACTGGAATATATTGATTATGTAATGGACCGTCCACGTTTGGAACACTTGCATTTCCTGTTGAAGACACAGTTGGTGCTGCAACAGTTGTTCCGGTTAAATCAATTGCTTTTCCTGCACATCGTCCATAATTTGAATCTGTAGGCAAATTACAAGCATAACAATAACTAGTATAATATCTGCAAGAATACCCTGAACTTGCAAGACTACATTGGTTTCCTGCTGAACAACCATCACTAGTAGTTCCATCACAAGAAAAATATAATTTATTTCCGTCACTTTTTTCTTCTTCTGTTAAATAATTTGTTCCAAAATTTAGTTTTGCTTCTTTTGGTTGTGCCTCTGCACTTAACCCAGCTTTTGGTTTCTTTACTACTACTGCATAAGGATATACTGTCCCGATTACTGTTGATGCGGATCCTGTTGTAGGAAGTATTTGAGAGATTATTTTTTCTTGAATTGCTACTGGCAAATCATAAAATGATTTTGTTGGATCGGTTTCAGGGATATCTGGTTCGGGCTTTGAATAATCTTCATCATAAGAATATGCTTCAAATTCATCAAAGTCATCATCATTTGCAATGTCACTTGGAGCAATTATTTTCATTCCTGGTGTTTCTGAAGATAATTCAGTGTAATCAGATTTTGTCCAAGAGTAAGATATTCCTTCAAGAGCATCTCCATATACTGTCGCAGTAAAACTTAATTTATCAGGTATTATTGGTTTGTTATAATTTAATACAACTGAGTCAGTTCCTATATCCATTTGGGGGTAATAATTATCTTTTCTTCCAGAATAAGTTCTATTTGTTACTGTTGCATCAATTTTGTCAGTTGTTCTAAAATCAAATATGTATTGACTTAAATAAAATGGGTTTGTTGAATCACTTATTATTGCATCAAAGTACCCAACTTGGTTATACTCGCTTGTTCCTACTGATAGTACTTGTACAGGATAAGCTCCAAGCATTCCTCCTCTTGTAAGCACTGTTGCGCTTGCATCCACGGTTATTACTTGTGAGGACCCTGGCGCTAAAGTAAATTGTTTTGGTAATGTTCCAAGATCAGAATATACTACCACTAATTTGTTTTCAGTACATTCCGAATCGGTCACTCCGTTTGCAATTCCATTTGTGACCAAAAATGCAGAGGTAGTATTTAGATCAATATATAATTGAGGGAAATCTGGTGCTGTTTCACTTGAAAGATCTATTCCATTAACCCAAACCTTTACACACTCTGCTGGAGTTGGTGGGTCAGGAGGGAATGGATCAGTTAAAGTTATTTCTAATCTAGCTGGGTTTGATCCATTATCATCAGTGGCTTCAAAAATTATTTTTGTGCCGGTTGCTAAATTTGTTGCATCAAATGAAGTCACTTGTACTCCGTTTGCATCTGTTGTTCCTGAACATCCAACTGTTTGACAAACACTATCTTGCCCCTCAATTGTTGCTGTCCAGTGCGCAGAAATAAAACTTTTTGTTTTATTCATTCCATCCGTAGATTGAGTTTTTACAATAAACACAGGATAATATGAGTCTGAGTACATTACATTATTTGTGCTTGTCGCAACAATAATAATATTAAGATCATTTTTGTTTCTTACTTCAAATCTTAAAAATTGGTCTTGATTTCCTTCATAATTTAATAACAAATTTGTCCCTTCAAAATATTTTTCCATACTCTCGTATGTTTTTACTGATCCATACGCTGCGGTTTTTGGTTTAAGTTCAACTTCAACAGGAGTTGCTTTCATTAGTGGGTTAAGAGAAATTTTTTGTTTAAAAGTATTTTTATCATTTTGGAAAAGTAGTGTTTGTGTTGTTTGTTTATCTATTCCTAAAGATAAATTTGCATCTCCGAGTGATTCATCAGTTAAATTTTCTACTATTGTTTTTAGTTTGTAAGTATCTCCAAGTTGGAGTGTTTGTACTGAGTCATCAATTGCTTTGTATTCTCTTGACCCCCATTTTAAGTAATTTGAAAATAAAAATGCAGGACAAGCGGACCCAATACAAAATTTTTCGCCGATAGTAAATTCTTTAGAATAATTTAGACTAGAGTATGAACCAAACTTTGATTGCCAACTAATTTTTGCTTTCTCATCAGTTGTGTTAGTATCTACTTTTACTTCAACTAGTATTGGGATGTGCGAAAATCCAGTTTTGTTATTAAATATTGCATTTAATTGTTTTGCATTAGAATCAACCGCATCAGGGTTTGACCCAATATCCACTTCAAATCCTTTTTTGTTGCTTGTCATTACAACAAGCACATCTTCAAGCGAGTAAGCTGATTCAATTGTCATTGTTTCTGATCCAGCAATAATATTTTTATCATCAGGCCCAACAAAAAAGTTTGTTATTACTTTATCAGTCATTTCTTTGTTTAATACAAGATCATACAAGAAATAATATCTTGCGCCAGGCATTAATGAATCTGCTATTGACTCTGTTGCATATATTGGATTCGATTCAAATATTTGTCTTAGTATTAATTGGGTTTCATTTTGGTTCGGCAAAGATTCTTTTTTTCGTAAATAAATAGATTTGTTTTGGTTTCCCCGCTTTATCATATAAGTAAAACTTTCGTAAGGCAAATAGTTTTGGTCAGTTATTACAAGGTTAATCATTTCTTCTGCTTTGATTTGTTTTGTAGTATATTTTCCACTCACCGCAGTTGCAGATTCTATCATTTCTTGACCATCATAAATATCAAAAGTAGGACTAACTTTTCCTTCTTCGTCATAAAAATTAAATAATATTGTTCCAGAACCAGTAATCATTCTAAGAGTTGCATTAGTGTCTCTTGATATTACAAGATTAAGTGTCCCTTCATCAGTATCTGTATTTGCAACTATTTTGTATGATGCATTTGGTAACCCATAATAATAAGTTATTCCATTTTTGTCGGTTTCGTTTGCTTTGTCAAAATAACCAGCAAAAGTATTAATGTAAATTACTGTTTGTACTCCTTGCATTACTTTGTTTTGATCATCAATTACAGTTAAAGATAATTTTGATCCCCCTTGAATCATTTGGACTATTTGTGCTCCTTCTGCTTTTGTGTGCAAATTTACATCAACTACTTGTGTTTGATATCCATTTGCTTTCACTACCGCATAAAATGTTTTTCCATTCAAATCAATTATTGGTAACGGGCCCATTAGTCCTTCATAATTTGAGTTTAGTTGTGTAAAAAAATTTGTGTCATTTCCTTTTTTGAAAAATATTTTTGCCGAAGAAATGGATAAAGGCGCATTTCCATCAACTATTTTTAAGTACACATTTTTTGTTGTATCAAGTTGTGTT
>CAZIEL010000016.1:0-12342 GCA_964538165.1 uncultured archaeon
GCACAAATAGTATTTATTATATTTCTGCTGGGTTCTTGTTGATTATTTGCCTTCCCAAAGGAATATAAATCAGTTTTTCCTTTACTTCTGTGTAAAATAATGCCTTAGTGAAATTTATATGCCATCAAATTTTTCGTTAACTGGACATGGAGCGTGTCAGGAAGTTGGAAGAAGTGCTTTTGTGCTTGATTTTGGAGAAAAATTTCTCCTTGATTATGGAGTAAAATTAAATATTAATGATATTGAGTATCCCTCAGAAATAACTGAGCATGTTAAAGCAGCCATTATTTCTCATGCGCATTTGGATCATTCTGGTCTTTTGCCTTATTTTTATAAGAATACTTCTTGTTTGAGTTTTATGACTCAGCCGACCCTTGAGTTAGCGGATATTTTATGGAAAGACTCAATTAAGATTGCTGAGTTTGAGGGGCTTGCTCCAAAATACAATAAACAGGAAATAGAACAGACTCACAAGTATAATTTTGTTGTTCCTTATCACAAAAAATTAAATTTAACTCATAATGTGTCATTGGAGTTTTTTGATGCGGGGCATATTTTGGGTTCGGCGTTAACAAAGATTACCCACGGAGAAAAAAGTTTTTTGTATACGGGGGATTATAAAGTTGATGAAACTCAACTTCATCTTGGCGCAGATATTGATGTGGGTCCAATTGATTATGTAATGATTGAATCAACTTATGGGGATAGAGAGCACCCTGATAGAAAACTAGAAGAGAAAGCTTTTTGTGAATCCGTTCAAAGTACTGTTGAACGTGGCGGGTGGGCAATTGTTCCCGTTCTTGCTATTGGAAGAAGTCAAGAAATAATTGATATTTTGTCAAAGTACAAAATTGATGCGCCAATATTTTTTGATGGAATGGCAAAACAAGTTGCAGAAGTTTATCTAAAATATGCTGATCTAATTAAGGATTCTAAAGGATTAAGAAAAGCATTAAATGGGGTTAATTGGGTTCAAGGAAAACAGGCTCGCGCAAAAGCTCTAAAACAACCATCAATTATTGTTTCAACTTCAGGAATGATGAAGGGCGGACCAGTTCAAAATTATGTTAAAAAAATTATTAATGATCCTAGAAGTAAAATTCATTTGACTTCTTTTCAAGCCGAAGGAACTCCTGGGAAAATGCTTTTGGAAGAAGGGAAGATTCCTCAAGATGATGGGAAAATAGTAAAAGTTGGTTGTAGGTATGAGAAGTTTGATTTTTCTGCGCATCCTTCTCAGAGTGAAATGATTAGGTCTTTAAAAAAGTGGTCTCCAAAAGAAATATTTTTGGTGCACGGAGATAAGCCAGTAATGGACATTTTTGCAAAAAAGATTAGAGATGAAATTGGAATAAAATCAACTATCCTTGCGCCTGGAAAAAAGATTGATTTTAGTTAATTTTAGTGTTCTTATATTGGTGTTAGTTTTGGGATTTGAAAAATTTTGTGTAAAATGCGGAAAGAACACAGCTGCTTTGATACATGGAATGTGCACTAATTGTTTTCTAAAAAGACATGATCTTTTTGAAATGAAAGATATTCGTATTGAAAAGTGTGTTAAGTGCAAAAAAGGTAGGGTTAAGGGGCACTGGGAATTTTTGAGTAATGAGGCCATTGCTAACGAAGTTGCTACAAGAGTGAAATTGAATCACGATCTTGACCAGCCAAAAATATTTGTTGAACTTAGGCCAATTAATGAAAATGATTTTGAGGCAACAGTTAATGTTGAGGGTTTTTTAGAAGGAGTACTTGTTGAGAAGAAAATGGATGTTGATTTTTCTGTGGATAAAGTTTCTTGTGATTCTTGTATGAAACTTTGTTCTAATTATAGAGAAGCAATAATTCAATTAAGGGCTGGGTCTCAAGATGAAGCTGATGCAATGCTTGAGGTAACAAAAGAGTTACTTGCCCAAGAAGCAGCAAAAGATTCTCTTAGTGCTTCAATTAAAATTCTTGGAATAAAAAGGGCTTATGACTTGTGGGTTGGTTCAAACAAAGGAGCAAGTAAAGTTGCAAGAAAGCTAGCCAAACTTTACAAAACGGATATTATTTGCTCAAAAAAATTAATTGGTCAAGAAGACAGTGGTAAAGAGAAATATAGATTTACTTATTGCATTAAGAAAAAATGATTCAATCATTTCTCAAATTCGCTTAGTGCTTTTGTTAGTTCTTCTATTGGCATATTTGTTGTTACAAGCGGGATTTTTTCACTTTCAGCTATTTTTATTGCAATTGGATCAACAGGTTTTTCTGCAGTAAATACTCCATGTAGGATTATCATGCTTGGTCGCATATCTGTGCTAAATCTTCCAATTTTTATTGCAATCATTGGGCTTCTCCCATTTTCAACATGTCTAAATATCAAAACTCGGTTTGGTGTTTTTCCATAGAGCATCATATACTCGTGCACTGGGACTTCAAGTATTACTTTTATTGAGTCAATTATTGTGTAACCAAAAACTGTTTCTTCTTTTATTTTGTGCGGTAAGCAAACTACATCTCCGCTAATTTTTTTCACAACTTCTGTTGCTTTTATTCCTGAAGTGAACTCATGACTTTCAAAAGCAGAGCTTCTTTCTTGTGCAAAGTCTTTTTCAAGTTGTTTTACTACTTTTCCCCCTTTATTTTTGTCAATTTCAATTAGTGAGTTAACAAATCTGGCAATTACTCCAATTCCTGGGTTTTTTCTTCTTCCTCCTTCATAATCAGAGATTGTTGAAGAGGATACTTTTAAGAAATTTGCTAGTTCTGTTTGGTGGACTCCAAATATTTCTCTCCATTTCTTCATGCTTCCGCCCGGGTCGCTTGAGAGAGTAATTTCTCCTGCGATTGTCATTGTTAATTTGTCCATGTTAGTATTAACACTCAACCCATTAATAATGGTTTCGTCAGTTGTCCTCAAGGCAGAGCATTATTTTCGTCAATTGTGTTTTGATTTAGGAAAGTATTTATATTGCATTTGTATAACAATTAACTGTATGGCTAAACGTTTTTTTGCTACAAAGAAAGATCCTTTCAAAAAATCTACTATTGTGGTTAAAAGTCATGGTTTGCTTGGTATTGGATCTGAAAAAGAGGTTCATGATGCTACTGTTTCTGTTGAAAGGGGAAAGCGATCCAAACAAAGAGAGTTTGTTATTAAAAAGTTTCATGAGGTTGAAACACATAATCATTCGTATAGTAATCCGGTGATTCAAGTACAAAATTATAATGCGCTTAAGGAATTAAATCGAGAAAAGAAGTTAGGCCTTACTATTATTTCTACTTTTAGATTGATTGATGCACCTGGTAGAACTCCTGGGATTGTTGCCACTAGGTTTAGGGTTCTTGATTGGAAATATTTTCCTGCAGTTCCTGCTGAAGTTAGAGAAAATGTAATGAATGAAATTCAAAGGCAAATGAAGATTGTTAGAGACAATGGTTTCACAATTAATTTTGATGCTTTTGTTCTTGCAAGTGATGGGAGAAATATAACTCCAACTATTGCTGATTTTAAGTTTATTCACCCTAGGCTTGCAAAAGAAACTCATGAAAAGTATTCTGCTGCTGCTGAAGAACAGGCTAGAAAGTCTAGAGAAAGAACAAAATAGTTATCCGATTGTTGATGTTGGAATTACACAAGGTACTTTTTCAATAAATTTTTTATGCAAGTATTTTACGTCCCCTATTTCGAGTCCTGTTAAAAACTTCATTAAGCAATCTCTTCTATGACAAGATGGAGAACAAAACTTACATTTGTCATCAGGAAGTTTTTCCACTTTTTCAAGTCTCTCTTTTTTTAGCCAAAGGTCTTCAAGTGAATTATCAAGCACGCTCCCAAATGAATCTACTCCATTGTATGTTCTATGTCCGCAAACGTATAAATTGCAATCTGATCCAATACATGCCCAAAAATGGTGATTGTAACACTTTTTTCCTCTAGAATAAAAAGGACTTGTGGTTTTTTCTCCGCTAGTACTAAGATCTTCATCAGAGTAGGCAAAAGAAATTCCAAAATAATCTGATTTTAGTTTCATTGTTTGTAATCTTTGTTCTTTTATTTCTTCAATGAATGGTTTTACTGAATCAGGGTTTGCAAAATCTACTCTGAATATAATATTGTCTGCCCCTGCATCTTTTGCGGTCTCTGCAGCCAAAAATATTTCTTTATAATTGTGGGAGCCAATTACATAACTAACATCAATTCTTAGGTTACTTCCTTCTTCATCTCTTTTTCTTACAAGTCTTCGTAAGTTATCAATTATTCTATCAAATCCGTCCACTCCTTTTATGTTAATGAATGTTTCTCTTGATCCTGCATCTAAACTCAAATTTATTTTGTCAGCGTCAAGAACGTAATCTAAATATTCTTTCCCTTCTGGAGTAGTTCTATTTAGCCACAAACCATTTGTGTACAAGATTACTTTTTTTCCAAGATCTTTGAATAGTTTTATATTCTGGGCGGTGGCAGGGTTAACTAATGGTTCCCCTGTCGTGCCACAGAATTTTACTGTTTCTACAGTGTGCTCACCAAGCTTGAAATCTTTTATTCTTTGAGCAATTGTTTCAAATTCTTTTTGCCCCATTTTGTCTGGAATTCTCTCACAAGTTAGTGCAGTTCCAAAACAATGAATGCACCTTAAGTTACACTTGGAAGTGGGTTGTATTTCTATCTCATAAGGGGAAGGATGTTCTCCATTCAAGGCACTTACAACCCGCGGGAAGTGATCATTAAAGAGTTGTTTTTCGTAATCAAAAGGTGCACTATTTCTTTTTAATAATCTTAGAAACTCTTGCTCTTTAATTTCTGTTTCTTCTTCCATGTGGTAATACTTACGGCCAAATTTGGATTTATGTATTGCCAATATTTTTCAATATTCTCCTAGGGTGGAATATATTCAATATTCATTTTTGAGAATGTAATTTTGACCTAACCCTTGTGAATATATTTTTGTATATACAGGATATACTGTATATTGTGCTTGGTTTAAATATAGTGTGTGCTATATTATATTGATGAAACGAAAGATAATCAAACAAGGGCATAATACCCTAACTCTTACTCTTCCAAGTGATTGGGTAAAAAAATTAAATATTAAAGCGGGGGATGAACTTGATGTAGTTGAGAGTTCAGGATCTCTTATTGTAAATGGAAAGCAAAATAATGGGCATAAGTCAATTACTCTTGACATTACTGGGCTTAGAGTTCCAATGCTTTGGAGGTTTTTCCAGTCTGTTTATCGTGAGGGGTATGATGAAATAAAATTAGTTTATGATGAATCTCAGAAAGATTATGAGGGGCCGTATAATTACTATTCAAGTCAATTTGAGTATAAGCGTCTTGGGGAAAAACCTATAAAAAAACCTGCTCTTGATATGATTCAAGAACTTGTTAACAGATTTATTGGGATGGAAGTAATTGATTCTGGGGAAGGATATTGTGTTATTAGAGAGATGGGGGAACTTAATGCAAAAGAATTTGATAATTCTTTGCGAAGAATATTTTTGCTTTTAATGGAATTATTTGATAAAGTTCTTCACTCAATAAAAAATAATGAAGTTAATGACATTTCTTTGTGTAAAACAATTCACTCAATGGATATTAATATTGATAGATTTATTGACTATTGTTGTAGAATTAACAATCGAATCTGTGACTCAAGTTTTAATCAAAATAAACCTTTAATGTTTTCAACTTTGTTTTTGCTTGAGATGCTGGGGGATGAGTTTAAGTATATTGCAAATCACTTGGCGAGAACTAGGAAGAAGGTTGATGAGGTTTATCCGTTCGCCGAAAAAACAAAAAAGCACTTTGAAAAATATTATCATTTATTCTATAAATTTGATAGAAAGGGTGCGATTGATTTTGGTGAAGAGGATTTTACGATTTATAATGAGCATTTTAATTGGAAAGAATCAAAAAATAAGGATGCTAGAAGTATTACTCGTCATTTTATGCAAATAAGTAAGTTTACTTTTTGTTTAATGGAATTAAGAATTGAAATGGAATACTAGTATTAATTGTGATCTAAGATTTTATTGATTTTTTATACTAATTAAGTATAAATATTGATTTGCCTATTATTTTGTCATGGTTAATTTGTTTGGCGATTGGACTAGCGACATGGTGGTTATAGTTATTTCTGTGGTTATTTTTTATATTTTAAGACTTTTTGCACTAAATGAAAAAAAATCTGTTGATAAATTTATTTTAGGGTTCTCAATAATTGTTTTTATTATTTCTGGATCAGAGGTTATTGGAACTATTTTTGGCGATTCATATATTGGGCCGGATGGATCTTTACTTATTTCTTTAATTCTATTTGCGGGGTCAGTAGTTTACATTATTAATGAAATAATTGAACTTAAAGCACAAATGAAATGAGCGGGCTCGAGGGGAATCGAACCCCCGTCTAGTCCTTAGGACGGACCTATACTAATCCATTATACTACGAGCCCAGTAATTATTATTGCTTTATGAAGGTTTAAATTAGTTTCAGTAAATTGTTTTCACAAGAATTGTATTTTTTTAGAAAGTTATTGGCAAAAGTAATAATCGTATTGCAAACCCTGTTGCTAGTGGAACCCAAAGATTATCATCAAGGGGAAGTACTTCTACGGCTGTTGCAATAAAACCCGCAATTATTGCAATATAAATGGGATAGAAAAAGCTAATACAAATGATTGCAACAATTAAACAAGCTGAACTTCCTTCATAAGACTTTTTTTGATAGAGTTTATGTTTTCCAAATTGTATTCCTATTATTGCTGCAGCCGAATCCGCAAATACTTGAACGCTTAATGCAGCTAGTATTATCAAAGGGTATTCTTTAAATAAAACCATTAAAATTATTGCTGAGGCAAAAAAGTGTACTGCTGCTCTTCCCGGAAAGTGCTTTTCATTATCTCTTTCTACAGTTCCGACAATTTCATTTATTATTGGGAATTTGTGTCCTCGCATGATTCCTATTGATATTATTGTTCCTGCAATTAAACAAAGCAGAATTATATTAAAACTAAGTTGAACTCCACCATATTGTATTAGTAGGAGAAAGAATAATCCAAAAAGCAAGTGAATGGATTTTCTAATAATTTCTTTTTTTATCATAAAATACACTTTAACAATTATGACTCGTTCTTCTTTTTAAACAATCTTTCAAGTTTAGGGATTACTTCTTTTTGCATAAAATTAGGTAGTGTTCTTTTTCGTATGGTTCCAAATCCACTATTTGGACAATTTCAAATTGACTTTCAAGCACTTTTTTCTCTTTTTGGAGGGTTTCTTGGGGACTACTTGATTGGGAAATACTTCTTGTTTTAAGTGCAATTGCACAAAGAGCCCCTTTTTTTACAAGTATTGAGTTTCTAACAAATATATCTGCTTGGTTTCTTTGTGAGATATCTTGAAACATACTATCAGCCTTTTCTTCAAAATAATCTTTGTAATTATTAACAAGCTGAGCGTCACTTATTATTGGAAAGAGGTTTTGTCGTTCTTCAGCAAGTTTGGTTAATTTTTGCATAGCAATTTCTGAAATATCTACACAAAATATTGCTCCTTCTTCGCCCACAATATCTGACACATGACTCACGGTTGTCCCTTCTGCTGAGCCAAGATACAATACGCTAGTTCCTGTTGAAAAAATATTTTCTTTTAATCCGTTTTTTAATGCAGCCCCATACTTTGATCTGTGTGCATCCCATTCGCGGTATTCTATTCCTGAATCTATGATGAGTTTTTCTCCATATACTTTTTTTCCTGGTAAAAGATTTTTTGTAAAAATAGAGTTATTGCTTTTGAAAATTCCCTTGAATATTTGTTGCATGCATTTCACCAAACTTTTTCTTTTCCTTTATTAATTGTAATTACTTCTTTATCTTTTAAAGTTTTAAAAGGAATTTTGTTTTTTATGAAATATTCAACGACTTTATTAATTTTTTTTGATTGGGAATTCCTTGATTTATAATGTGGTGCGAAACAATACGGAATAATATTTAATCCTTCCCAAATAATTTTCTTTTCATATGGCTTCTTTTTTGTGCTATCAATTAAGTCTAAGCCTTTTAATGTTGGGGAAAGAATACATATCCCCGCACTTGCTCCTCCATAGAGAATATTTTTTTGAGTGCTTAAAGATTTTAATATTTGATCAAATCCGCTTTGTTTCATTGCATTTCGTAAGTAGAAAACATTTCCGCCTTTAATCCAAATGACTCCAAATTCTTTCATTTTTGTTTTTAATTTATTTTTCTTTCCAAAATATTTGCGTAAATCTACTAGTTCAACATTAAACCCTAATGCAGAAAGTTTTTTTGCATCTTTTTCTTCACTTTTTTTTCTTCGCTTAAAATCTTTTGAATAATCAAGCGCGTTTGAGATTAGTGCAGTTTTTTTATTTTTTGGAGCCATTTTTTTTAGTTCTTTAACCGCTCTGCCTTGGGCGCGTGAAGATAAATAAAAATCCATATATATAGTGGGTTGGAAACGATTTTATTGGTTTCTGTTTGAAAGGCTAGTATCTTTTTACAAACTTTGCTTTTCCAAACTTTTTTCCATGGAATTTTGCTTTCGCATATCTATTTGAATCAGAGCTTTTTCCAAATGAGTTTTCTCTTCTTTCTCCGCCAAAACTTCTTTCGTTTCTATTTGGTCTAAAGGTGTGTTCGCCTCTTTGTTCGTAGTTTCCTTTTTCTCTTGTGCGATAATCTGAATTAAATTGTCCATCTCTTCTTGGAGTAAAATTTCCTTCAAATGATCTTCTTTGTGGGTGATAAGCTCCATAAGTTGCTTCTCCTCTTCCTTGTGCCCCAAAAGAACCTTCTCCATCTCTTCTTGGAGTAAATGGCCCTTCTCTTCTTGGACCTCTATTAAACCCGCTTTCAAATCTTGGTCTGTCTCTTCCACCAAATCCGCTAGTTCTTGGTCTAAATCCGCCTTCTCTTCTTGGAGCAAATCCTCTGTTAAATGGTTTTCTTTCTTGTGGAGCGTAAGTGTCCTCTTCTGTGTTTGGTTTATTTCTAAATCCTTCTTGTCTAAATTCTCTTTTTCTGCTTGTTTTTAAGAATTCTTCTTTTCTTCTGTCAGCATTAATTTGGTCAAAGTTCTTTTCATGTTCTTCTTGTTTTGGTGTTGCTGCTTTTGTTGCTAGTTCATCAATTTTCTTTATTATTTCTGCCAGTACTTCTTTTGAAGTATTTTCTCCATTAAAGTAATCTTGTTTTAATGCAATTGATAGCTTTCCTGCAATTATTCTTGCTGCAGTTCCTCTTTTGAATCTTGGAAGGTTTTGTAAAAGCGGATGATTGAATAAGTGTCCATGTTTTGGGCTCTTTGCATTTTTCTTTAAATGTGCAAATAGTGCTTTTTCTGCGCCTAGTACTTGAATTGTTGATGCGGGCATCATGCACAATCTTTTTTTTGATCCTGCGCTTGCAAGTAATTTTGCTCCAATTATTGGTGTTGCAAGAGTAGAAAAGTTAGGGAACTCAGTATTCATTTCCTTTTCAATAAATTTTATTAGTTCTTCTTTTTCTTGCGCAATACTTTCTGTGTTTTTTTCAAGTACTCTAAATGCCTCTTCTGCTTCTCCAGTGGGTTGTCTTGTTTTCCATTCAGAGGCATTTTCATTCATTAAATTATTGATTGAGTCAAGATCTGAAAGCAAATTTATTGCTTTAATAATGTGTATTTCTTTACCAGCCATTTTTTCATTAATTTGTTCTCTAGTTTTTTTTAGCATTTGTTTCCTTAAAAAATCTCTTTGTTCCATGTTTTTTTCACTCTCAATCAAATGCTTTTTCAAGCGTTGAATATAAATCAGTTATTTTCACTCTATCTTGTTTTAACGAATCTCTTTCTCTCACTGTTACAGTGTTGTCTTGAATTGTTTGGTGATCTATTGTAATGCAAAACGGCACTCCTATTGCATCAAGTCGAGAGTATCTTTTTCCAATACTGCCAGATTCATCATAATACGTTCTAAATCGCTTCAGTTGTGTGAGTATTTCTTTTGCTTTCTCTGGTAACCCATCTTTTTTAATTAGTGGAAATATTCCTATTTGAATTGGAGCAATTTTGGATGGAAGTGAGAGTACTGTTCTTTGCGCATCAATGTCTCTTCGAGAGAATGCTAAATCAAGTAATGCATAAAATGGTCTATCTACTCCAAAAGCGATTTCTATTACATCTGGAGTAAATACTTTTCCATCTTCGGTTCTTACGGTAAGCTCTGTTTTTGAGTATTTTGCGTGTTGAGATAAGTCATAGTTTGTTCGGTCGCTTATTCCAACCATCTCGACCCAACCAAATGAGTTTAGTTCTACTTCAAGGTCCCAAGTATCATCAGAATAAAATGCTCTTTCATCAGAGTGATGTTGCCTATACCTAATTTTTTCTTTTGGGATGCCTGCGCTTGTTAGTATTTCAAATGAAAGCCACAGATTCCAAGCGTATGCTTTATTCTTTAGAATTTTATTTTCCATTGCACTTGCAAGAGATATAAATTCCCAGCCCTTCTCGTTCTTTTGCATGTTTTCTGTCCAGAGAGGGAGTTGGATTTCTTTTACGTCTTCAAACCATTCAAAATTTTCTTTCATTTCTTTACTCAAAAACATTTGTGATTCTGCTTGAGTAAACTCTCTTTGTCTTAGTAAGTGTTGTCTTGGAGAAATTTCGTTTCTAAATGCTTTTCCTATTTGAAATACTGTGAATGGTAATTTGTTTCTAAAAAAACTAACATAGTGTTTGAATGGCAAATATGTTGTTGTTGCTGTTTCGGGTCTATTATATGCAATAGTATCTTTTCCAATTATTGTTTTCATCATTAGGCTTTGTCTTTGAATATCAAGATTGAATCTTCCTTTGCAGGATGGGCAATTAATATCTTTTTCTTTAATTGTGTCAATTAGTTTGCCATTATCAAAGTGATCAGCCGCAATCCCGCTTTGTTCTTCTATTAATTTATCTGCTCTAAATGAAGATTTGCATTTTGAGCAAATTATTATTGGATCATTAAATCCTTTTAGGTGTCCGCTTGCTTCCCAAATTATTTCTGGACTGATTAGAGGGAATTCTACTTCAAAAAAGTTGTTTCTTGTAAAAACTTGTCTTATTGTGTTTTCTAAATTGTTTTTCATTGCTTTCCCAACAAGTCCATAAGAATAAAATCCTGCAACCGGTGAGTATAATTCTGGTTCTGGGCCATAAACAAAGTCTTTTTCAGCCAAATATTTTGCTAATTCAGTTTGAAAATCCTTTTTTTCTTTTAGATCAGCCATTTAATCACGCTCTATGACATAACAGGTATTGAAAAGTAATAAAAAGCCTGGCTTAAGCCCACATTTTTGGGTATAGTTTTGTTCTTTTTGATTATTTTGGAATTTTAGATATTTGCTGATAGATAGATTAATGCGGTTCCTATTAGTGCAAATACTACTGCGCCCGTAATTTGATCTATGTTGAATTTTGATATGAATGTGTTTACCACTAGTAATACTGATATTCCAAATAGAAGCATTCCTATTCCAAGTAGGGTGTTTCTTGTTATTGATCTTCTTACTTTTACTCCTTTTAGTTTTGTTTCAGTTAAGTCTCTTTCAATAGTTTCAATCATTTTTTTGTTCTCATAACCCATTGCGTATACTTCTTCATTTAGTTTTGCTAGTTTTGAGATAGCGTCATTTACTGATTCTTGAAATTGTTTTTGACTATCAGAGAGAGTAATTTTATATTTTAAAAATTCTTTTTCAAGTTTTGAACTAATGTCTTTTTGTTTAATTTCTAAATCTTTGTCAATAAAAACTCTTGTTTCATCTTCAATTATTTTTTGTTTTGCGTCAACTTTTTGTTGAACAATTTTATCAATTTCAGAGCTAAGCAAAGTAAATGTGTCTGCTTGGGCTATAAGTAAGAGTCTTTTTGCTTGTTCTTCTTCAACACCCATGCTTTTAATAGTCTCAATTATTTTTTCTTCTTTCTCATTTTCTTGAACCATTTTTTGAATTATTTGGATTATACTTTTTTCATTCGCCATTTGTATCACTCTGTCCGATTTGTCCTTTTAACCCCTTATAAATTCCTGTATTATTGTCTGCTTTCTCATTATTAATGTTATTTATTGCATAGTTTTCAGGAAGTATTACTGATCCGAGCGCAGGGATTTGTCTATCAGCAAATGCAATAAATAAGCTTGTTTCTTTTATTGGGACAACCACTTCTCCATTAGGCCCTAATTTGTCTTGTGCTATTACTATTTCTTTGTTTTTTGAAAATATTTCAAAAAGATCTGATATTTCATAAACTTTTAAGTTTTTTATTTCTCTTTCAGAAAACTTTGATACTTCCACCCCCATGGGCAAGGCCAT
>CAZIEL010000017.1:0-11898 GCA_964538165.1 uncultured archaeon
CTTTTATTTCTTCAAGAGCTCGATTAATAGAATTTTCATTAATTACAACTCTCTTACTTTTTAAGTACTCAATTACTGCATGTTTCCCTGAAAGTTTTCCAAGTACTAACTTACTTTTTGATCCAACGCTTTCTGCATTAACCACTTCGTAACAGGATTGATTTTTGATAACTCCATGTTGATGAACTCCTGATTCGTGTGCGAAAGCATTTGCTCCCACTATTGCTTTGTTTTTTTGAACAGGCATTCTAGTTTTTTCACTAACAATTTTACTTGCGTTATTAATCAATTGTGTCCTAATATTTGTGTTCTTGTTGTAGTGGTCTTTTCTTGTTGCAAGTGTTACCACAATTTCTTCAAGTGCTGCGTTTCCGGCTCTTTCTCCAATTCCATTTATTGTGCACTCTACTTGGTTTGCTCCGCTAACCACCCCTTCAAGTGAGTTTGCTACAGCTAATCCTAAGTCATCATGACAATGTACACTTACATTGACTTTATTTTCTCTGACTTCAGGCATTTGCGCGATTTGTTTTACCATTTCACTAAATTCTCTTGGTTGAACATATCCTACAGTGTCAGGAATATTAATTGTAGTAGCTCCTGCTTTGATTGCTGTTTTAAAAGCGGTTTTTAAAAAATTAATTTCGCTTCTTGAAGCATCTTCAGCAGAGAACTCAATATTTTCACAAAAACTTTTAGCATAAGTAACTTGTTCTTGTATTCTTTGGATTGCTTCTTCTTTACTTATCCCAAGTTTATGCTTTAAGTGAATATCTGAAGTTGCTAAAAAAACATGTATTCTTGGGTTTTTTGCTTCTTTAATAGCTTCCCAAGCCGCCTCAATATCTTTTGGAATGCATCTTGCAAGCGCACATATTTGTGAATTTTGTATTTGTTTTGAAATTATTTGAATTGCTTCAAAGTCTTTAGGGTTAGAAACTGGAAAACCCGCTTCAATTACATCTACTCCAAGTTCTTCAAGTATTTTTGCAACTTCCACTTTTTCTTCAATTGTCATTGAAGCTCCGGGGCTTTGTTCTCCATCCCTTAGGGTAGTATCAAAAATAATAATTTTTTGATCCCTATTTGTATTTTCTTTTGTATTTATATTCTCATAAATTTTCTTTTCATTTGCAACAATAATTACCACCTTTTCTTATTCTTTTTTAGTTCAAATTATTTTTGTGGTAGCAATTAAATCTTCTAACGAAGAGCCCTAAAACAAAAATTTTTTTTTAGAAAAGAACCCCTTGGTTGCAAGCCTCGAAGCTCAATTATTTATAAAAGCAGTAGCAGGGCGAGTGTTTGCACCGTGTTAATAGCAGAATTCGTTTGAATATTATTATGGTGCATACATTATTTCCTTTCTGAATAAATATAAAGCTTCTATTTGGGAAGATGTAACAAAATGTACATGTTGGGGGTGTTTTTTAATTATTTTAGTACCTGTCCTGTTTCATTTGACCAAAAAATTAGGTCAAGTTCCGCAAAACTCAGTTTGTATTTTTTGCAAAAAGAAAGCATTTTTTGTTCGGTTTCCAAATAAATTTTCGTGCTTAAGTGTTCTGGGACCTTTTCTATTACTCCACACTTAACCAAGTTTTTGAGTATGTGTCTATCAAGTATTGCTACGTTTTCTCCAAATCCAATATTTCTTAAAAAGTGACTTGCTTCTTTTAATCCATAACCATTTACTTTTTCTTGCAAAAATTTTCTGCATCTGATTGCATCTGTAGGTAGTCCATTTTTGATTAAGATTTCTCTTATTTTATTTTTAGCAAATTTATTTTGGGCTTCTTCAAGTCGTTTAGCTTTTGTTCTAAAAAACCTAACATTTTTTAGGTATGGTTCTTTTTGTTTTGCAGTTCCTTTGTGAAGAAGTTTGTGTTCTTTTAAGAGGTTAATTGTTTTGATTGCTTGTTTTGCTGAACTTTGGGGAGTAAGTAAACAAAAGCAAAGTTCTTCATAAACTTTTTCATCAGATTCAAAGTTTTTCTTGAATCCCAAAAGTGCTTTTTTTATGTTAAGTTCAATTTCTGGTTTTGGAATGCAAACTTGGGGTTTACTCAAAGTATGACACCTTTTGTAGTTATCCCATTATTAGTTCGCTAGTATTTTGTGAGTCTTCAACAATTCTTTCAAGTAAAGCAACATGTTCGCGTTCAAATTCAGCAAGTTCAGAAAAAAAGTGTTTAACACTTCCATTTGTTTTTTCGGCTGCCTCTGAATAAAATTCAACTGCTTTTTTTTCTCTCCAAAGTGCATAAAGTACTGCCACCATTTCAGCTTGTCCAGCAGGAATTGCATGTACTGTTGGAGCTTTATTATTAACAAATTTAATTTCTCTAATTACTCTCCCTTCAGTAGTTTTTATCAATTTTTTAAGTTCAAGTATTTTTTCTAAATGCATTTCTTCCTCTTTTACTAAAAACACAAAAAATGGATTGAGTTCAGAGTTTTTTGTTTTTTCTACTTCAGCTTCATAAAAACCTTTAGCACTTGCTTCAACATGTTCAGCAATAGTTAATGCATTAAGTACTGATTCTTTTGATTCAGAATCAAGCTTCTTAATAGTTTCAAGTATCTCTTTTGCTTTGACAAAATCCATTATTTCACCATCCATTGTGGCATATTGTTCATGGTTTGTGGTTTAAAACCTTTTCATCAGAAAATTAGTACAATGTTCGAATAGCACTTTTTGTGTAACTTTTTTAAACAATCCAATAGGATAATTACATAGAATAGTGACTAAATATGCTTGAATCAATTGCTTTTATCCCTGACGGAAATCGTCGTTATGCCAAACTAGCAAACATTTCTCTTGCAGAGAGTTATGCTTTAGGAACTCAAAAAGCTCTTGATGTGGTAAAATGGATGTCAAAATATCCTCAAATAACAGTTGGTACATTTTACACTTTTTCTTTAAAAAATTTTGAACGATCAAAGTTAGAATTAGATATTTTGTTTAAGACTTTTGAGAACGAACTTGATAAAGCAAAAAGATCTACTTTGTTCTTGGAAAATGGAATTAAATTAAATTTTATTGGAAGAAAAGAAATGTTTCCCCTAAAGCTTCAAAATAAAATGCGTGAAGTTGAAGAGTCCACTTTTGAAAATAAACAAAGGCAAATAAATTTGGCTCTTGGTTATGATGGTCAAACAGAAATAGTTGATGCAGCTCAGCGTTTTGCGCTTGATGTTTTTGAAGGAAAAGCCAAACCAGAGAATCTTTCCACAACAAACTTTTCAAAATACCTGTACGCAAATTTTAAAGCGCCCGATTTAATTGTTCGTACTTCAAATGAACATCGTTTATCTGGATTTTTAACTTATCAAAGTTCATATTCTGAGTTTGCTTTTATTGATAAGTATTGGCCCGCTATTATTGAAAGTGATGTTGATAAAGTAGTTTGTGATTTTGAACAAAGAGAAAGAAGATTTGGAAAATAGTTTTTTTACTTATGTCCCAAGTGTTAATTGTTAATCCTAAAAATTTTGAGTTAAAGAAGAAAAAATTTATTGCATTGGGTTCAAACTCAATTCAAGTAGTATCAGATTTTGATAAAACTCTAACTACTGCTGTATATAATGGTACAAAAACTAATACTGCTATCTCTCAAATGCGTCAAAATAATTTGCTTGGGGAGGAGTATGCAAAAAGATCTTTTGTTTTATTTGATAAGTACCATCCATTAGAAATTGATCCCTCTCTTTTAATTGAAAAGAAAATTCATTTAATGGAAGAGTGGTGGAGTGAACACTTAAAAATTATTGTTGAATATGGAATGAACAAAAAAGTGGTTAGTAAAGTGATTAATATTCAATCAAAGTACTTGCGTAAGGGGGCAAAAAGGTTTTTTAAAATTCTTTCAAAAAATAATGTCCCTCTTCTAATTTTATCCTCCGCATTAGGGGATGTGATTTTTGGAGTTTTAAAAAAAAATAAGTTTTTTACAAAAAATATTTACATTATATCAAATTATTTTAATTTTGACAAAAATGGCAAAGCTATTGGTTATAAGGGTAAAATTGTGCACGTTTTTAATAAAGATGAATCACAAATTAAAGCAACTCCTTATTTTGAAAAAATTGCTTCAAGAAAAAATGTCATTTTGCTTGGGGATTCTTTGGGTGATTTAAAGATGGTTGGGCAAATACCTTATGATGAAATAATAAAAATTGGGTTTTTGGTTGAAAATGTTGATTCTCAATTAGATTTGTATAAAAAAAATTTTGATGTTGTTTTGCTTGGTGATGGTTCTCTTGACTTTGTGAATGATTTGCTTGAAGAAATTTTAATTGAAAAATAGCCCCTCCCAGATTTGAACTGGGGTCTGCGCCTCCAGAGGGCGCCATCCTTGGCCACTAGACTAAGGGGCTTGTAAAAAATCTTGCTCATCAAAAGCTTTTTAACTAAGTGTTAGAACTCTCTTTTTTCGTTGAATTTTATTAGATTTGTGTAAACAGAAACAGAAGAGTTATTCAAAAAATGTTTTATTAAATTTTTTCCAAGATTTTTTATAAGACTCATTTGTTTCATCAGACGTATTTGTAGTGTATTGCCAATTCCAACATAGTTTTTCATTTACTTTAAAACCAAAGTATTTGAGGACTTCTTTTTGAGTTCTGATTACTTTTTTTCCATTCCAATTTTGTCCAGTTGCGATAATCCCCGCCTCAATTTTTTTAACTTTGTTTTCTTCGCCAAAAGTAGAGTGCATATTTTCAATCCAAGTCAATCTTTCTAATAATTTTTGGTAAATAGAATTAGTTTGCCCCCATCTTATTGAAGCAAAGAAAATAACAGTGTCTGATTCAAAAAGGGCTTTACTAACTTTCCACAATTCATCATCAGGGTTGTTTATGCTTGCCCAACAACGATGGTTTCTTGAAGGGTTTTTTTCGGGGTCGTTTAAGAGAGCCGATTTTTCTCCGCATGAATTTCCTTTTGAAGTTGAGACGTTTCCTTCGCAGGGATATATTTTTATCTTTGCAACATCCAGCAGAGTTGTTTTTTCATTTAATTGTTGAGCAATTTTTTTTGCAAGCAAAGTGCTTTTTGGATCTTCTTTATCACCAACCCATCTATTTGAAGTAGTTATCAAAAGAATTTTTTTCTTTTTCTTTAAGTGAATAATTGTTTGAGTAAGTTTTTGTTTAAACTTATTATTTTTCATTAAGACACCTAGCTTCTCAGAAACTTTATTGCGGTTCCAGCCATTAGAACAAATTTTGGGTTGCTCAATAATTTTCCAACAAATTTACTTGGTTCATCCATGTTTCCTTCTTTTTCCAAAAACTCTTCAATTCCATTCTTTTTTAATTTAATAAACAGATCATCAATTTCTTGGTTTGTTAGTGAATTGGCATAATTTCTGATTTTCCAGTGAAGTTTTAATTCTTTGTTTATTCCTTCAAGTCTTTTTTCATAATCCTTAATTGTTGCTTTTTTCTTAATTATATCAACTAGTGTTCCTCCAAGTATGTTTCCTGCTTTAATTCCAAATATTACTCCTCCTCCAGTAGTTGCTTTTGTGTGAAACGCTGCATCTCCAACTAATGCAAGGTTATCTTTTGTAATTCCATTTAATGGTAATCCGTATGGTATTAGTGCCGAATCATAATGATGCGGTTTTACAGTGGGGAATTTGACTGCTAAGAATTGTTTTAACTTTTCTTGTACATCTTCTCCAAGTGTGCTTCCGAGTCCTATTTTTGCTTTATCTTTACTAAGGGGAATTACCCATGCAAAAAAACCTTTGGCAAAATCTCCTAAATATACTTCCACCATTTTATCATCAAATTCTCCAGATACAGTAGTTTGTATTGTGTGAATAAAGTTTTCTTTTGGGGGGTTTATTCCAAGCAAGTGTCTTACTGTAGAATTGGATCCATCTGCCCCAACCACAAAATCAGCTTTTCTAAGTTCTCCTCTTCCTTCTCTTTGAACAAAAAGGGTGTTTTTTCTCACATCAATTAGTTTAGTATCAGTTCCAACATGAATTCCAATTAATCTTGCTTTTCTAAGCAATATTTGGTCAAATTTTTTTCTATCAATAACATATGCTACAGTTTCGTTTCTTTTTATTTCTAGTTTGTGTCCAGAAGGAGAATATATTCTAGCTCCTTTAATCTCGTTTAATAGAGAATCTCCTAAGTGTAATCCAAGTTCTTCTACTCCTTTTCTTGAAATTAATCCCGAACAATGAGTTGGTTCTCCAACTATTTCATGTTCTTCAAAAACACTTGAATCAAAACCTTCTTCTTTCATTTTGATTGCCACTGAAAGTCCCGCAGGTCCAGCTCCAATGATTGCTACTGTATCCATCCAACCACTCTAATTTAGGAAAAATAAGTATAAATAGTTTGGCTTTTGCTTTATTTTGCTTTCCAGCTTTTCTTTTCTGGTTCTTCTTTTTTTGGGGCCAAATGTTCTACTATTGATTTTTGTTCTCCAAATCCATGATTAGTTCCAATGAATTTTGAGAAAAATATTGCTACAACAAGTATTCCAAGTATTACTACAATAATAACTAAAACAAGTATTGCAATTATTATTGACATAAAGTTTCCATTTCCTGCGAGTAACTCTTCTGTGGAAGTATTATTTTCAGCAATTATTGGAGGAACCGCAAACTTTTGTATCACTTCTTCATTAACAATCTTATCGGCTTCTTCTTTAGCAATTTCTCCAGTTCCATAACTAAAAGATACTTTTCCTCCTTTTGGGGCGCTTACTATGAATTCTACAACTGGATCATCTTGGATAACTCTAAAATTAACATCCGAAACAAGTTTCTTTGCAGATTTCATAAGCTCTTTTGGAATTATCTCAATTATTCTTACAAAATCCTCGTTTGTGTCATTAGTGAAAGTAATTTGAATAATAACTTGTCTAGTGTTTTCGTCCCCGGTTTTTATTACAGAAAGAGTTCTTTCAATATTTGTGTTCAAAACTATTTCTTCTTGTTTTTTTGCTGCCTCTTCGCTTAATCCGTTATTTTTCAAATTTTCAATAAGATTATTTGTATCAATAGTATAAGTTTTTGTTTGAGTGGTTTCAACTTTTGATTGTGTGATGAATTCTTCAAATAGTTTTAGTGAAGTAGTTGATTTTTCAAGAGCCAAATCCGCATTTTTGTCCAATTCAACTATTGCACTTGTAAGTAAGGCATCAGCTTGAACTTTTTTTGTTTTTAAAGAATCATTTAATTCTAATCCTTCAGTAGAATAGTATCTTACTTGGTCATTTGCAATTATTTGTTTTTCTTTTGCCATCTCAATTGTTTTTATTGCTTTTTGTTTTGTTGAACCCAAGTTTTCAATATGAATAATTTTTGTAATTTCGGTTATGTTTGCTGCTTTATCAATTGCGGTTGCTTTAATATTATAATCTCCGTTTTCAATTGCAAGTGTGTTTATGTCAACAGAATACGCGTATTGGTTGCTGTTTATATTTTGTGTTGCAGTTAATCTATTTCCTGCCAAATCAATTTGGACTTTATCAATATATCGATTGTCTTTGACATTAAGAATTACTTTTGTTATCCCCGTAAATTGATTGTTATTGTCCACCCATTCTATTATTGGAGCGTTATTATCCACAGTTACATAATATTTTGATGAACTTGATACGTTTGAGCCTTCGCACCAAAATGCTACTTCAGTGTGTTTTGCTCTATCTGAAGTGAATGCAAAATTCTCGCTTAATGAAGAAACATTGCTTGAAGAAGAAGTCAAAGTAAAATTATCTGTTTCAGGAGAATAAAAAGTATATCTTATTTTTGTTCCGCTTATGCTATCTGAAAAAGTACATTTTACAAGTAGATTATCCCCATTTTTTACATATTGGACATCCTCGTTGTTTCGTGTAACCGTTATTCTTGAAGTTGTAGCGGAGGGCTTTAAACTAATTTCATTACTAAATTCACTTTCATTTCCTGCATTATCCACAGTGGTTACTTTAAAATCATAAGTTGTTCCATTTGTTAAACCATCAATAGTAATTGAAGTGTCACTAGTTGAATCAATTTTTGAATCATTTTTGTAGATATAATATTCTTTGTTTCCTGAATTATTATCCGCAGAACTTGGGGCATCCCATTCAAGATCAACTTCTTTATTTCCAGCATCTCCAGTAAGGTTTCTGGGTTTGTTTGGTTTTACATTATCATAAAGAACAAATGTTTTGTATACATTTCCATCTTCGTTCCCTACTTCATCTTTAAATTTGGCATAAATTGTTTTGTTCCAATCCGTTTTTGTGCATCCATTTGCTGCTGAATTGATGTTAAAATCAGAATAACTCATTGAAGCAGAGTTTCCAGTTGAGGTAGTGTATGTAATCCAGTTAGTTAAATTAGAAGTAGTGCATCCTAGGGCAAATTTAATACTAGATCCAGTGTGTGTTGTTTTAATGGTGAAAGTTGGTTTATCTAAATTAGTCCATCCACTTGAAACAGAAATAGATCCGTTTTTTGGTGCAGTATAATCCACTATAAAATCATAACTACTTGTTCGTTCATTTCCTAGTTCATCATTAACATCCGTACTAATTGTGTGGGTTCCTTCTGTAATACCAGTTAAATTGAAAGTTGCTGTAAAAGTACTTGAGTTCCATGCAACATCCGAGTTATTGATTGTGTTGCCATCAAGTTTTATTGTTGGTTTTAGTATTGCACTCCAAGAATCATAAAAAACTAGTTCTGCTAAGAAATCTCCTGTATTATAAGAAGAATTAGAGGGATATTTTGTTTTTAGAATTGGGGCATTATTATCATTAACCACCCAATCAAGGGCATAATCAATAACATTTCCATCTGCATCTTTTGCAAATACATAAATCGCATTATTTTTATCACTTGACCAAAGACTTGAATTGTAAGAGTGTAAATTTATTGAAGAAGCAAAATCAGTATAATTTGTACAACTTGATGTTTTTGAGAAACAAACTTTGTTAATATCCGTTCCAGATAAATAAAAATTAATTTCATTCGAACTAGCATTTATGGTCGTTTGGCTAAACGACATCTCAAAAGTTAATGCAAAAGTGCTTGTTGAAAAAATTAATGTCAATAAAATTAAAATTAATAATATCTTGTTATTCAAGTTCATCATCCTGTGTACGTATCAGGGCGAAAGCCTTTATTAATGTTTTTTTGACAGCCAATTATTGAAAAATTTCAAAAAAACAGTAGCATAACACCCTTTGTCCAAAAAAAAGTTTAATTCAAATTTATTTTGATTAATTCTCTTGGTTTTAAATTTTTCAACATAAAAAAAGGTTTTTCTTTCAAGACCCGCCTTTCTATAATTTTGTTCAAATTCAGTTGGATTTATGACTATGCTCCTTGTGAATGCTTTTGATGCAGAAAGAGCATATTTTTCTCCTCCATATTCAACGAAAATATTGTTTGGTTTCTTTGTAATTGCAAGTTTATTTAGTTCTTCATTAAATCGAAGTGCTTGGGCCGCTTTTATCATTATTTTTACACTAATTGGTTCGCTGTAGGAAAAAGCTTCTTTGTAAGAATTTGGGTTTTCGGTTAGGAATTGAAAAATTTCTGCTTTTCTAGTCCCCTTAATTATTTCGGTTTCACAAATTTCTTTCCAATTTCCCCAATTGTCTTCAATTATTCTTCTCATTTTTTTGCTAAGTTCAGAATCCATTCGTGTTTCTTTAGTTAAAAATACTTTTAACGCTTTTTGATAGTCTTCTTTTTCAATTAATTTTATTACTTCCAAGTTTTTTTCTCCAAATCTTTGTTCTCCAAAATAATTGCATATGGCTTCATTTTTTGGTTTAAAATGTTTTAATGCTTTTTGTTCTTCTTCGCTTAATTCCACAACTACTTTAAAGTTATTTCCTTTGTGAATTCCAACATATATTTTTTCATTACTTTCTCCGATAAATTTTGTCTTAAAATTTTCTTCATTAATATCATCAATTTTTTCTTTGGTGCAAAAAATTTGCTTGGTAGTTGCATGCTTATCCTTAATTCCTGCAAAAAAAGACTGTGTTGGGATTTTCTTTGCTGCTTGTTTTTGACTCACTCCTTTTTTCTCTAAAGTGTAGTAGTAGTACTTTCCTTTCTCTTCAAGCATTGGTTTAGATACTTCTGTAACAAAAAAAGTTTCTGGGGAAAAAGAGTATTTCATAATATCACAACTTATTTGCATGCATCTTAGGACTTATTCAATTCTTTCTCTTTAAGTATAATGAAGTTCCTTCTAGATATGCTTTAAACAGTAGAGGTAGTTTTTTTTCTTTAGTAAATTTGATTAAATCCTTCATAGTTCGTGGCAGTAGCCCTAAAGGTTTATGTTTTAGGAAATAAACTACTCTGTTTCTATAAAATATGTGGGAGAATTTCTCACTCTCTTGACTTGCAGAAGCCCCTCCCTTGTGGTAAATTAAACTCTTCCCGCAGTAATAATTCTTAAAGCCGCTTTTTTTCACTCTTGTTTCAAAATCTGTTTCTTCATAATAAGCAGGGGAATAAATCTCGTCAAATAGTCCAATCTTTTCAATTACTTCGGCTTTAATTAGTAAACAAGCCCCCATTAGCCAATCAACTTCTTTAATTTCTTCTCCTGAAAAGTATTCGTTTTTAGAAATTTTGATATTCCCTGCAGCGTTAACTTTATTGCCCGCATAATCTAATTGTCTTGGACCAACCACCCCAATCTTTTGATCTTGTTCAATTGTATCTATTAATGGTTGAATCCAATTTTTTGTTACTTTAGTATCATTATTTAGAAGTAATATATAATCTAGATCCGGGTTATCTTCAAAAGCAGCATTTGTTGCTTGGTTATTTCCTGTAACAAATCCTTTATTTTCTTTATTTTTAATTAAAACAACTTCTTTATTGTTTTTCAAAAACTTTAACGAATCATCTTTTGATCCATTATCTACGATAAATAGTTTGTAAATTTTAGGGGTGTTCTTTCCAATAGAATTTATGCACTCCTCTAGCATATTTCCTCCGTTCCAATTAAGGATTATTATTGCAACAGAGTAAGGTTTTGGTTTTTTTATTAGATAACTCCATTCTTTTTGTTTGTCATTTACAATACTTGGGAGATCTTTAAGAGTGGGTAAGTAAGTTACTTTCACGTTGTGAGTCATAAATCTTCCTCGGTTAAGTAATTTATTTATTCCAACAATGTTTGAGGAGTACTTAGCTGCTTCTTCAATATGAGCGTAAGACTTTAGTTTCTTTTGGACCTTTTCTGCTCCTCCGACCCAAGAAAAGTGCCATCCTCCATCATTTATCCTAAAAATATCTCTATCTTTGTCCCAAAATATGTGATAATTTCTTTTTATTCTAATTTTTTGAGGGCTATATTCAAATTCTTCTTTTAATGTTTTAAAGTAACAAACTTTTGTTCCAAGCCAATTAATATTTGTTAATCCGTTTAAGTAGTACAAATAATGGTTGTGTTCAAAACCAACTCTTTTTGTACCTTCTTTTAGTTTTGTTTTCATTTCATTAAACTTTTTTGGATTAGGTATTTCATCAAGATCCGAAATCATTATTATGTCTTCATCTTTTGCATTAGTTAATGCTCTTTTGATTTGTTCTCTTTGAAATCTTTCAAGCTTCCATCTAGCCATTCCAAACGCTTGAGTAATTTTCCTAAAAATTTCATTCTTGTATACTTTCTCAGCTAATTTTCCTTTTTGAGTAAATAACGGATTAACATTAGGTGAATCAGTAATTTTAATGTAAATAATCTTATCTAGATATTTTGAATACTTTAGTTTATTTTCTTCAAAGTAAAATGGTTTTTTCTCCCCCGAATGAGTCTTGTCCATCTCAACGAGAACAAAATAATCAACAAAATCATTAAGCGTAGCAAGCCTAATCTCTAAAATCTCAAACTCATTAAAAA
>CAZIEL010000018.1:0-11742 GCA_964538165.1 uncultured archaeon
TGTTTTCTTTTTTATGAGTTCTAGGCTTGAAGCAAAGAATAAGGATTTAAATAGAGTCGCGGACACCTTGATTCAGTTTTTGAATAAAGATGAGAAGCTTGTAGTTCAAAAGTTGCTTGATAATGATGGGAAGGTTCTTCAGGCAGAAATAACTCGAATTGAAGGTTTGGGTAAAGTAAAGAGTCATAGGATTGTTCAAAGACTTGTGGATAGGGGAGTAATTGAAGTTGAAGGGTTTGGTAAAACGAATTTGGTTAAACTCAACAAAAATATTAAGGAAACGTTATTAGTAAAGAAGTAACTTTTCTCTTTTTTTTTGAATAATTGAGTTTTTAATTGATTTCTTTGACTTATTATTTTATGTTTGAACCTAATTGTGTTGTAGTATTGGCTGCTCCTGAACTTGCAATAAAGAGTGCGGCTGTAAGAGTTTTCATGCAAAACGGTTTAAAGAAAAATATTCTTTTGTGTCTTAAAGCCAAAGAAGTAAATTACTCTAAATTAGTATATCTGGGCGGGAGGTATTTGATTTATTCAGAAGAAACAAAAAAGGTCATTGATTCGCTTAAAACTTGTTTTGGGGTTTATTCTTTGTTTTTGGCTCAAGAAAAAAAGTTTAGCAATTTGGAAGAAATTTGCTCTTTTGCAGTTGATGCGTGTAAGGGTGCAATCACACAGGGTACTTTTGCAGTTAGAGGAAGAAGCTTTGTTAAAGAGTTTAGTTCAAAAAAGCTTGAAGAAGAAATTGGGGGAGCGTTACTTTCAGCTTATCCAAAGTTAAAAGTAAAATTAAAGTCTCCTGAAAAAGAGTTTTTTTGTATTGCTCAAAAAGGAATGGCTATTTTTTATTTTGAAAGTATTGCTGCTGCTAAAGGAATGCCTGTTGGTTCTCAAGGCAGAGTGGGGTTAATTTTTGAAGGGTATTTGAGAGAAGAGGTACTAATATTGGCAAAGTTATTGCTAAAGACCGGGTGTAGTTTGTTACTTGTCGGAAAAGAAGAGATTACTTTTAATGAATTAGTTGAGTGGAATTCTTTCAAAAAACTAAACTTTGCTAGTTTTGATAAAGCCAGAGAATATTATTCTCATGAAGGGATAAGAGCTTTTTTTTCTCCTGCAAAATCAATAAAAGACGCAAAAAGGGACTCTGAATTAGTTGGAGTTAAAGTGTTTGTTCCATTTTTGTTTGAGTAAGAATTTAACCTTTTTGTCTCATTATTTTAGTATGCTTTTAGGAATTTTTTCAGATTCACATCTTGGCTTTAAAGGGGATGATAGGTACGAAGAATCATTTTTGAGGTTTAAAGAATCTATTCAAATTTTTAAACAAAATAAAGTTGATTATTTGCTTCATGCAGGGGATTTGTTTGATGAAGCTGTTCCTGATCAAGAAGTTTGGTTAAAAACATTTGATTGTTTTGCAGAAAATAATGGTTCTTTGTGTGAAATAAAAAAGAAAGAGTTTTCAAAAGATGGACTGGCTCATGTTAAGGGAACTCCGATTATTGCAATTCATGGAACCCATGAATTTAGAGGAAAAGATTTTGCTAATGCTCTTGATGTACTTGAAAAATCTAATTGTTTAGTTCATTTGCACGCAGGGTGTGTGGAGTTAGAAAAAGATGGGGAAAAAGTTTATGTTCATGGTCTGGGGGGAGTTCCTGAAAAGAATGCAAAAGCGGTTTTAGAGAAGTATTCTCCCAAACCAATTTCTCTGCACACAAATATTCTTCTTTTGCATCAGTCTTTTACTGAGTTTTTGCCTTTTGATGATGACTCAATTGCTTCTCTTTCTCTAACTGATCTTCCAAGCGGATTTGATTTAATAGTTGATGGGCATTTACATTGGAGGGATGAACAAGATCTTGGTGGAAAAAGGTTTTTACTTACTGGTTCCTCAATTTTTACTCAAATGAAAAATTTGGAATCTGAAAGAGACAAGGGTGTGTTTTTGTTTGAAACCAAAACAAAAAAGTTGACTTTTGTTCCTTTTAAAAATCAAAGAAAATTGTTTTATTCAAGAATCACTTTTGATAATGCAAAACCAGAGGAGGTAATGGAAAAAGTGAGTACTCATGTTAGAGAAATTTTGAAAGATTCTTTTGAGTTAAAACCATTAATTCGATTCAAGTTAGTTGGTTCTCTTGCGAAAGGGTTTTCACAAAGCGATATTTCTTTTAACTTTTCTGAATTTGAAAAAACAGCCGTGTTTTCGCTTTCAAAGAATTTTAGCGTAGATTCTTTTAAGAAAAAAATTGAACATTTAAAGGAAGCTCAGCTCGAGAAAAAAAGTGTTATTGATGTTGGAGTGGATTTACTTGAAAAGAATGTTGAAGAAGCAGGACTTAAAGAATTTGATACTAGAAGAATGTTTGATTTGTTAAGTATTGGCGAAAATGAAAAGGCAGAGATAGTTTTGTTAAATAAAAAGAGTGATATTGTTGGTTAAAAAGAATGTGATAAAAGCTGCACGGGGAAGATTTGCTTCAGCGATGTCTTTGGAGAAAGAACAGCAGATTCGTTCTTTAATTAATGATAGAAAACTCACTCTTCCTGAAGTTGCTCAAAAAACAGGAGTTTCGCTTGAATCAATTTTAAGAAGAAAGGGTTTGCGTGCTTCTGTTCGTGAAGCCCAAGCACAATATTATCAAATTTTAAAAAAGGATTATGTTTTACCGCTTGTTAGAGAACTGGCGCTTAGTGCAAAAACTGTGACTGTTGCGAGGGTTTTGCGTGAATTGAGCATTAAATATAAGGGGGAATTTTCTAAAACTCTTGTTTCTCGAGCAATTGAAGAAATTGCAAAAGAAGGAATGCGTTTTGAAAGGTCTAGGGAATATTATGAAGCAAAAGCGGTCGCAGAAAAGAAAAGAGCACAATGGAAGAAAGTTGATGATTTAATTATTTTGCTTAGATTGAGGTTTCCGGATTGGAGAGATGAACAAATTGTTGCAGAAATTAATGAGCATCTTGACAGGCAACAAAAGATTGGGTATAATACTCTTAGAAAGAGAATTACTTTCCTAAAAAAAGAAGGGAAGTTATCAAAAGTAAGAAGAGGTTATAAGGCCTAACTCTTTTATGGTAAGAATGTTTTGTTTCTAATTTTTTCAGGCAAGTATTGTGTTGCAACAAAATCAAGTCTTTTATTTGCTAAAGCTTGTTGTTCTATTCTAACTTTCATATCAAGTGCTTTTTTTAGTTGGTCTTGCCATTCTTTGTTTTGAAACCAAGGGTATGCAAGCATTTCTTTTGCTCTTTTTACATCCCCGTCAGTCATGCGTTCTGTTACGGATTCTAATTTGTATTCTTTAATATCATCAAGCGTCATTCCAACATATTTTGCGTTCGGAACTGACATAAATTCAGAGTGAGCAGCCAGTGCCATACTTCCTTGTTTTATTACTGAGTAAATATACCATCCGTATGGGTCCCCATCTGTGAATACAATTGTCGGCAAATCAAGTTCATTGTGTACTCTGTGGATTAGTCTTCTAGCTCCTCTTGCTGCTTGACCTCCAGTACCAATTAAGATGCACTTATTTTGTTTTGGGTAACCTTCTTCAATTAGTCTTTCGAAAATTGCTTCTGTTTCGCAAACTAATAAATATTCTGCATTTGAATCAACAATTTCTATTTCTTCTGGTTCTACTCTTGACATTATGCTCCATCCGCCTCTTCCTAATTTTGATGCGTTAAATTTATCGTTGTGGTGCATTCTGTCAAGTAGAGTAATGTCTCCATAGAGTGTTCCTTTTGGATTAGCGTGCAAATTAAGCTTTTCTCTAATTGTGTCAACTGAGTGTTCAAGATCAACTATTATTGGGTCACTTTCGTCCTGTCCTTCGAAAGTATTTTCTTTTGTATCTGCAACTGTGTGTTTTAATTCGTAATAAATTTCACGAATAGAAGCGGTTTTGTTGTGTTCTAAGTATTCTCTTGTTTTTGCCATTATCATGCTTGTTTGCATGAATTTTCTTGCGTGCGCAATATTAAGAAAGGTTCTAGTTACTTCTTTTTCGCCAAGTTTTAAATATCCTTTATTTTCGTCCCAAACAACATTTGATTTTCCTCTTTGCATTGTAGTAAATTCGGGGTCTTGTAATTTGTTTATTTGCCCAACCATGCTTTCAGCAGTTTTTTTGATTCTGTCTGCTATTTCTTTTGGAGAAACTTTTTCTACTGTTTTTGATTTTCCTTTTTCTTTTGATGCCATAATTATCACATTCATTTTTCAAACATTATTGGTTTATTTCTTTTTTTCTTCCTTTGCTTTTTTTTCTTCTTTTGGTTTTGTAACAAAACTATTATCATCTTCTTTTATGGTTTTTTCTGTTCGTGCCCTTTCTTCAGCTTCTTTTGCTTCATCAATTTTTAATCTTGCAAGAACCATTTTTTCCATTTTTTCTTTTAATCCGCCTTCGTTTGCTTTTGTTATTGTGCTTAGGGCTTTACATACTTCCGGAATGTATTTGTAGAACATTAATCTTTTTTGTTGATTTTCTGCTTCTCTTCTTTTGTGTGCTATATATATTCCGGCTTTTCTTCCGGTTTGCATTAAAGCTAGTCTAATTTCTTCAAGAACTTCTTCTTCATCTGCGATTGCTTGTTTTCCTGCTCCTGTGTATGGTATGTGTACGGAAATAAAATTAACAAATACTGTTACTGGCGCAGTTTCAGGATCCTTAATATCGTATCTTTTCCAATCAACTGTTTGTACTGCTTTTGTTAGTGCACAATTTCCTGTGTCAAATAGTAATGGAACTCTGTTTGCAAATCTCATTATGTCCATTGAGGTTTGGTCTCCAACTTTTTTTCCAGCTCCGCCCCCGTATGCAATAGCAATTTCTACTTGGAATGGGTATCCTCCTGAATAAACTGATGCTTTTCTTGTTAGTACTGTTAAAAATTCTGGTTGTACTATGCTTTGGAGGGACTTTCTTATTTGATCTTCTCCTATTGGTCGAAGAGCATCAGTACTTGGGGCAATAAAATCAATTGATTTGAACGCTTTAATTAATTCTTCTGCTTCTTCCCAAGTCAGAGTTTTTGGATCTTTATTTAAATCAAAATGAACTTTTTTCTTTATTTCTTCTATCCCTTTTGCTCCCATTCTATCAAAATCGTTTGTCAAAAATGTTGCAACTGTTCTTCCTTTTGTTGTTTTACAGTAAGTCAAAATATCATCAACTGTTGTTCCCTTTGGGTGCGGTTTTATTTCTACTGGTCGTTCTGGCAAAGCATTGTGAGTTCTTTTGAAAACAAATTTTTGTCCCATCGGGTCTCTAAATGAGATTTGTACATGTGGATTTGCTATTGCAGTTCTTCTTAGATACTCTAAAGCTCCTTGATCGGAGTCTCTATATAATACTCCTTTGAATTTTGCTTGTACACTAGTTCCTCTAAAATCTTTGTCAAGTTCTTTTAAGTTTGAAAGTTTTGGTTCATTTTGTCTTGGATCAATAACCATTTCAAGTGCAATTGGTTTTTTTCCTTCTTTTCCAGTAATTATTTTTGTTGGTTTTCCTGTTGTCATTTGTGAGAGCATTGTGCATCCTGCAGCTCCAATTCCTTGTTGTCCACGTGATTGCATCATTCTGTGAAATTTTGTTCCTGCAAGTAATTTCCCAAATGCTTTTCCAACATTTTCTTGAGTAATTCCTGGGCCATTATCTGTAACTGTTACTTCGTAGTATTCTTCTCCAAGTTCATCAATTTTTACATCAATGTTTGGTAATATTCCTGTTTCTTCGCAAGCATCAAGAGAATTTGTTACATATTCGTGTACTACCATTGTTAGTGTTCTTACTTTTCCGTAGAGTCCAATCATTTGTTTGTTTTTCTTAAAGAATTCAGCAACTGAGTGTTCTTTGAATTCTTTATCCAAATGAGCTGATGCCTCAGCACTAACTTTAGAACCGGTTTCTTCTTTAACTTTTTTTTCTTCAGACAACTTATTCACCAGGTATAAATTAAGGCAATACTACGAACAAAGCCCAAAAGGTTTAAAAGCCAAAGCACGAGTTTTGGCTAAAAAAGGGTCAAAACAGCCCCTTCTTTTGTCAATTTTGATTAGATTTTTGTTATAATTCAAATCTTTCTCTTCTTGCTCGGCCGTCAAGAAACATTTCCATTGTTTCATGTTTTGCGCCGGAGAGTAGCATTTGTACTGCTTCTATTGCTTGTTGGATTTCGCCAGCAAGTCCAATTATTGCAACTGTTTTTCCTTGTACTGAAACAAGGCAATGTGTTTTTTTCTCAATTTCAAGTCTTGCTAATCCATTTTTTCCGATTACTCTTCCCCTTCTTGCTTTTTGAGTGGATGAGTTTTTTCCCGCGTATTCTGTAATATCGAGTATTTTTAGTAAATAATCATCTTTTAGCAAAGTGAATGCTCTTTCGGGAGAAAATCCTCTTGCAATTGCTTTTACAATATCAATTGCTTGAAAATAGTTTTCTCCTTCTCCTTCAATTATTACTTCTCCAGTTTCAGAATCAATTTCTATTTTTGTTTTTGTTTGTTTTGCAATCTTTTTCCGAACTGTTCCCTCCGGTCCAATTACTGCTCCAATTCTGTATTCAGGTATTCTTATTGCTTCTTCCATTCTTAATCCACTTGTGTAAGTAAAATGTTATTCGAAAGTTTTAAATTAATGCTTTCTAAGTCATTTTCATTTTTTAATTTTTTTATTCTCATTTTTTCTTTTGATTCGCCTGTTTGTTTTTTCTTGTTTATTTTGTTTTATTTCAATGTTTTTTCCTTTTTTTAGTTCATCAGCAATTAATTTGATGTCAGAATACATTTTATCATAATTAGTTGCAACGCCTTGTTTTGCAAAATATTTTGAGAGGTTGTGTATGTCTCGCTCAAAAAATTCTCTTGCATTGGGGTGCATTGTAGTAACGGTTTGTCCAACATCAATTATAACTAGTTCTTCATTGTTGTTCAAAATATTATACTCGCTTAAATCAGAGTGCACTAGTTTTGCGTTAACCATTTTTGCCATGTACTCGCAAAGGAGGTTGTATTGTTTTTCTGGTTCAATAAATGGTTTGTCTTTTAATCGTGGGGCGGCTATTCCATTTTCTCCAATAAACTCCATTAGTAAACAGTTTCTGTTCCATGTTAATGGAAGAGGGGCTCTTATTTTTGCTTTTGTAAAATCTTCTAAGTTTCTAAACTCTTTTTTTGTCCAAAGTTTTATTATTTCAAGCCTATCTTTTTTTACTTCTTTAAATCTTTCATCTCCAATGATGTAATCATTCATGTGTTTGAAATCAGAAGTATCTACTTTGTATATTTTTAATGCGTAGAAATTATTTCCTCCACTGCATCGAAATACACAACCTTCTTTTCCTGTGGAAATAGCAAATTCTAGTTCTTCAAAGAATTTTTTTCTAGCCAGCTCGTGTACGACAGCAAGTGTTGCTTTGTCAAAAACTTTGTTGAATACGCTTCGTGTGTGTTCATCTTTAATCATTCTTTTTTGTCTATACATTTTATCAGCAAGATCGGAATCGTTCATTAAAGTTTCTATGTCCATTATTTTCTTCCCCTATATGCGTCAGTATGTATCTTTGCTTGTTCTCGTGTATTAAAACCCTTTGGTAGCCTAAATCTTTTTCTTAAGAATCGTGCTCTTAATTTTCCTCTTATTATTGTGTCTTTTATCATTTGTCTTATTTGCATATCGTGGTGACTTAGGGAAATATATTTGCCTTTTCCTTCGGTTTGGATAGTGTGTGTCTTTTCGAGGGTTATTTTTGTTTCTTTTCCTTGCCAAATGCGTTTTTGCATTTTTTCAATCATATTTTGAGCTTCAATTGACATTGCATCAACGCAGTGTGTTGCACTGGTTGCAAGTTGTTTTCCTTCTTGTGTGGTTGCTAAGTATTCTCCGTAAGAAGTTAGTTTTACATTTTTGTCGGGCAGTAATTTTCTTTTCCACATTTGTTTTGCTATTGTTGATTCATTTCCTTCAATTGTGTGGCTAATGTAAAATACTCTTTGTTTGAGTTCTCTTTTTGCAAAGTGTAATAGGTCTTGGTATTCTGTACTAAATTTTGCAAGTTTCTCTTTTGTTAGTCTGCCCTTAAAGAAAAATCTTCTTGGTGTTTGGTTTTCCCATTCTTGTGGGCCAATTAGTATTAGTATCGCGTGAGGGTCTTTTTTGATTTGTAAAATTCTTTCTTTCCAATTCTTTATTAGCCCTAAATGGTTGTAATCTTCTAGCATTTCTTCTTGCGTCATGTTTTTTAGTGGGCCTGCTTGTTTTTTTGCTCTAACATTTTCTAGTGCAAAAAAGGGGTGTACGAGTAGTTCTATTTTATTAAATCCAGTTACTGTTATTATTTCACTCATTAAGAATTAGTTTGTTTTTTTATTTTTTTAATAGTATTGGTTTGATTTAAAGGGGCAGTTTTCCTAGCTTTCCGTTTCTTTTTAACCATTCTACTTGGTTTCCAAGGTATCTCCAAACAACATCTCCTTTGCTTGGCTGAAAGTCCCATAGCCTTACAATAATAATATCATTTTCTCTTATCCAAACTTTTTTCATTAATTTTCCAGGTATTCTAAATTGTTTTTCGGCACCATCTTCACAAATAGCTTTTACTTGGTTTGAACCCATTAATTGTGTTACTAGTGCAAATTGTTCTAGTTCTGATGGATTTGGGAGCCTCATTCTTGAATAACCCATTTCTTGTTGTTCTGCTGTTTGGGGAACTTGTGGTCTAAACCCTTTTTTTTGATTCATTTGATTTTTTCTTTTTTGCGAATTAAAGTTAGCCGTTTTATCACCATGCTTTATAATAAAAATGATATTTCAACAGGTATTAAAACCTGCTTATAATGTATTATTTTCTTTAAACTGTATACACTTGGGTGTGTTTTATTCCGCAAATCTTTTTAACACTTTTTTCCGTAGCAAATCCATTTTTTATTGCAATATCCACGCATTTATCTCCAAACAAATTAATGGAATCCGCTTCTTTTAGCATTTTAATAAGTTCTTTTTCGGTTATTTCTTCTCCTTTGTAAAATCTTTCAGAAGCTGTAAAACAAATCACGCCATCTTCAAAAGTTTTTCCTGTGTGTTCTTTGTCACAAACTGCCAAGATTATTTTGTAATCAATTTGATGTTTTTTTGCAAACAATTTAATCACTTAAGATTTAATTAGTTAGTATATTTACAATCCAGCTACTGGTTTTATTGCGCCGCATGCTTCGCACTTTAGCATGTGTACTCCTTCTTGTGTAATTACTGTAGTGTCTGGCTTTTTGCATTCAGAACAGAGTACATATTGAGTAAAATAATTTTCTATTAATTTGTTTAGTTGAATTGAACTTACTCTTCCATTAATTAGCAACTGGTTATTTGATTCAGTTATTGGTAATGCGGTTTCTTTGGTAAGCCATTTTATGAAATGTTTTTTTTCTCTTCTCATTGTTCTAATTAATTCTCCAATCCCTTTTACGATAGTTTTATTTCCTTGGATGAAAGATTCTGCTTTGGGAATTTCAAATCTTTCGTGGCTTAGTGCTTTTTGAGGAATACTGTGATAAGCCTTAACCAATAAATCTTCGTATTTTTGCATTTTTCTCACTTTTTTAAGTATTTCTTTTAGCAAAACCTATTTAAAGGTTCTAAAAGGTCTTTTTGAAGTGTGATTGGGGTTTAATAGTTCTTTTATTATTTATTTTCTTATGGATCCGGTTACTGGTTTGTTTGCTGATCTTGTTGCAGCCGGCCCTTTGGGGTTATTTTTTGCTTCCATACTTGCTAATGCTTCTATTTTGCTTCCTCTTCCAGTTGACATTTTGCTTGTTCCAATTGCAACAATTGACTTTTTTGGGTTGGGTGTTTGGACTCCTTTAATTCTTGGATTAATTGTGGCAACAGGTTCTACTATTGGGGAAACAACTTCTTATATTTTGGGAATGGGGGGGAGAGTTGTTTTAAAAAAGTTCAAAAAAGAACATGCTAATAAAATTGTTGAGATTGGCAAAGAGCTTAGTGGGAGGGGATGGGAAATTAATTTTTTTGGCAAGAAATTTTTGCTAAAAGGAATTCCTATTTTGATTGTTTTTGCTTTTACTCCTTTGCCGTTTGATTTGGCTGGAATTGCTGCAGGAATTGTGCATTATCCAATAAATAAATTCTTGCTTGGTTGTTGGCTTGGAAAAGTTCCAAGGTATATTCTAATTGCTTATGCTGGTTATTTTGGAATGCATTGGATTTTGACTTTGTTAGGAGTGCCAAGCATATAATAGAGAATTTAATTGATTAAATTCTATAAACCCAGCAAAAGTGAAGCAAGTATTACAATCACCATTAATGCTGTTTGTGGGGGTAAGGCGGGCATTGGTATTTTTTTCTTTGCAACAAAAATAATACTTATCATTAAACCAATAAAACTTGCTCCTAAGCATAATCCTGCAATTATTCCATTATTCAAAAAAGGGCCGTTTACTAAAATACTTGCCGATACAACTAATGGGATTACTAAGTCTCCGTTTCCCAATTCGAAAGTGTGTTTTTTTGTGGGAAAGGCTACTGTAAATGCATAATTGCTGTTAGTTACTTCTTTACTGATTGTAACCATGTGTTTTGTATAAAACACTGCAATTATATCATAAATTGCTAAAATTATGATAAAACATAATACTGGGAGTAATCCGAGTGATATTCCTAAAAATGATCCCGCTCCTGCTATTGCAACTAAACTTGCCAAGTTTCTAAATAACATATTGTTTCTATTTGTATATCTTAAAGCAAGTAGAGTGGCAGTAAATAGTAATACTAATAAATCGTTTGTTGGAAATATTGCACTGAAAACAATTATTGATGTAGAGAATACGGCTAATATTTCTACAAGCCAAAGAAGTTTTTTTGTTTTTCTTAGTTTTAGTAGAATTATTATTGTGAGTGTCATTAAGAGGATTGTTCCGAATAAGAATATTGCATTTGTAATGTCATTAATATTATCCGTAAATGGGGCTTGTGCTAATCCATTTAGGTATAAAATCTTTGCCACATAAAGCCCAATGCTTTGTACAGCAACAAAAGTAATTGCGAGTAAAATAAAAGCGTCTGGACTAAGCCAATCGTCATTATTGTTGGTGTGTTTTTGTTTGTGTGCCCATTTTGAAGACATGAAATCACACTATAATTAGTTTCTATTTGTTTAAATTAGTTCCTTTAGAGAGTTTTTGTTAAATGTGTTTTTGTACTCTTTTTTAACTTCTTTTTCAACAAACTTTTTTTCAATTATTTTGCCAATTTGTTTAATTGTTTTAATTGCATCTCTCTTTGGCCTTGTTTTTACTGTGTGGTCTCCAAAGTTTAATATTTTGTACCCCTTTAATTTCATTAAACTTATCCAACTTTCTCTTGTTTCTCTAAGAATAGTATTTCTTATTATCCCATTAATCATTTCTTTTGAGATTGTTCTGATACTTGTTTTTGGTTTAATTAGTTGGTTTTCTTTTTTATTCAATTCTTTTACAATTACATTTTCGGATTTGTTTATCTGATTTTCAGTTAACTTCCCGCTTCTTGTTTGTTCTCTTAACTTATAAAGTTCTTCAAGAAATATTTTTGAGTAAGTAAAACAAGCGGTGAATTCGTTTTTGTTTATTTTTATCTTTTCTTTTTTTGTATTTTTATAATATCCATGTTGTTCTGTTTTGTATCTATTTGGCCAACCATAAATTATTTTTTCTTTTTCATTAATTATTAT